>JACQRF010000052.1 GCA_016206635.1 Candidatus Omnitrophota bacterium | reverse complement strand
GTGTTGCGCGAAGAACTGCCCGACCAGCCCAACGGCATCGAGGGCCACACCGATAACGAGCCGATCAAGGCCTCCGGATGGAAATCGAATTGGGAACTGTCGACCGCCCGCGCGACGAGCGTCCTCCATTATCTCGTCGATAACAAGGGTGTGAGCCCGGAGCGCGTCTCGGCCATCGGGTACGGCGAATACCGGCCGGTCATCTCGAACGCGACCGCCGAAGGCCGGCAGCAGAACCGACGCGTCGAGGTCGTCGTCCTGCCGCAGGCCGCCCGCAGCCGCGACACGGCGGGTCAACCCTCGCAGCAGCAGGCCGGCGGAACCACCGAGCCGCCCACCGTTAACTACACGAAGTAGCACAACGCGAGGCCATCCGACGATGCGTCGAGGGTTGGTGTGGGGTTTGGTCGGTTCGATCGTCATCAACCTCTTCTTGGTGGTGGCGGTGGTGCGCTTCGGCTCCCAGCTCGACGAGGAGCGTGCGCAGCGCATCGACCTCGAGATCCAGCTCGACGAGTTGCTGGCTGAGCAGGAAGAGGCCTGGCAGCCGGCGACGACCCCGCCCGCCACGGCTCCCGCGACCTCCGACACGACGACGCAACCAGCGACCCCGTAGTAGCGGAGCGGGTCGGCGCAACTGCATAGGTGGTCAACAGTCACAGGGGGAGCCATCCCCCTGATTTTGTCAGGGCCCATGATCGAGCAAGAGCACCTGCCACGCCACATCGCGATCATCATGGACGGTAACGGCCGCTGGGCCGCCAAACGCGCGCTGCCGCGCGTCTTCGGCCACCGGACCGGGGTCCAGCGCGTGCGCGACATCGTCGAGGCCTGCTGCGACCTCGGCGTCGAGTTTCTCACCCTGTACGCCTTTTCCGCCGAAAACTGGCAGCGGCCCGCCATGGAGATTGCCGATCTCATGGGGCTCCTTGAGGAGTTCATCCGGCGCGAGGTGGACGAGCTCCACGCCAACCGCGTCCGCCTCAACGTCATCGGCCGCCTGTCGGATCTGCCGAGCCGCATTCAAGAGCAGCTGCGCGACGCGATCACGCTCACCCGCCATCACACCCGGCTCTGCCTCAATCTGGCGCTGAGTTACGGCGGACGCCAGGAGCTGGTCGATGCGGTGCGCTCCATCGCCCGCCTGGTCTCCCAAGGCTCGCAGTCGCCGGAGCTCATCGACGAGAACACAATCGCCCGGCATCTCTACACCGCCGGCCAGCCTGACCCGGATTTGCTCATCCGCACCTCCGGGGAGCTGCGGCTCTCCAACTTTTTGCTCTGGCAAATATCGTACAGCGAGCTCTACGTCACCCCGACGCTCTGGCCGGACTTCGGGCGCGCCGAATTTGAGCAGGCGATTCTCGAGTACCAGCGGCGCGACCGGCGGTTCGGCCGCAGCCAGAGTCCGGCCGTGCCGTCCGCGCCTCCTCCGGACGCATCGTAGGCCCGTCATGGACGGCAACTTTCTCAAGCGGACCGCCAGCACCGGCGCCTTGGTGGCGATCGTCGTCGGGACGATTTACGTGGCACCCCTCTGGTGGTACGTGGCGGTCGTCGTCGGATTTACCGTCGCGGGCCTGCATGAATTTTTCGGTCTCATGGATCGCAAGCAGTGGCTGCCGCTGCGGCTGTGGGGCTATCTCTGGGGCGGGGCGCTGCCCGTCGTGACCGCGGCCTGGCTGCGGGCCGGACCGGTGGAGCGGGGCTGGTTCGAGCCGACGCTGGTGCTGGGCGCATGCATCATTCCGCTCGCGTGGCAGCTGATGCGGCCGACGAATCGTGAAGCGCTGGGTGCGGTCGCCGGCACCGCCTTCGCCCTGTGGTACGTGGCGTGGGCGATGAGCCTGTTAGTGCGGCTGCGTTGGCTCTCCGGGGGCGCCGGCCTGGTTGCCTGGATCATTCTCATCACCAAAGCCGGCGATATCGGCGCTTATCTGGTCGGGACGCGGCTGGGCACGCATCCGCTCTTTCCGCGCGTGAGCCCCAAGAAGACCGTCGAGGGGTTGCTCGGCGGCCTGGTCTTCAGTGCGGCCGCCGCGGTGGCCGCAGGACGGCTGGTGAGTGTTCTCCCGATGCCGACGGCGCATCTCTGGGGCCTCGGCCTGGGGCTCGGCGTGCTCGCCCAGGTGGGCGACTTGGGGGAGTCGGTCCTCAAGCGCGATTGCCAGGCGAAGGATTCGGGTGACGCGATTCCCGGCGTGGGTGGCACGTTGGATGTGCTCGACAGCTTGTTGTTCACGTTGCCGGTCTTCTACCTCTACGTCGTGGGGTATCTGACAGCATGAAGCGGATCGCCATTTTGGGATCGACCGGCTCGATCGGCGTCAACACCCTCGACGTCATCGCCGCCCATCCTGACGCGTTTCGCGCCGTGGGCCTCAGCGCTCGCACCAATGCGGAACGCCTCATCGAGCAGGTGCGCCGCTTCCGTCCCGCGATGGTGACCGTCGGGTCTGCGGAGATGGCGCAGCGAGTGCGCGCCGCCCTGGGCGCCGACGCGCCGCATCTGCTGGTCGGCGTGGACGGCTTGCGCGCGCTCGCCGCCGATGCCTCATCCGACGGCGTCGTCATCGCCACCAGCGGCAGTGACGCGGTGCTGCCGCTCATCGATGCCATCCGCGCCGGCAAACAGATCGCCCTCGCCAACAAGGAATCGATCGTCATGGCCGGCGAGGTGATCCGGCCGCTGCTGGCCGAGCATGGCTCGCGGCTCATCCCGGTCGACAGCGAGCATAACGCCCTCTTCCAGTGTCTGGAGGGGCGCGAACCGTCCACGATCGGCCGGGTCTACCTGACCGGCTCGGGCGGGCCGCTGCGCGAGATGGCGGTGGAGGAGCTGCCCGGCCTGACGATCGAACAGGTGCTCAACCATCCCAAATGGAAGATGGGGCGGAAGATCACCGTTGATTCCGCCACGCTCATGAACAAGGGCCTGGAGCTCATCGAGGCCCGCTGGCTCTTCAACCTCCCCCTCGACCGGATTCACACGCTCATCCATCCGGAGGCGCTGATTCACGCGATGGTCGAATTCACCGATGGCATGCTGCTGGCGGCGCTGGGTCCCTGCGACATGCGGCTGCCGATTCAGTACGCGCTCAGTTACCCCCGCCGGCTCGCCGGCGCGTGGGGGCGACTGGACTTTTCGGCCGCGTTGCGCTACCATTTCCTGCCGCCCGACACCGGCAAGTTTCCATGCCTGCGGCTGGCGCGGGAGGCGGCCCAGGCCGGCGGCACCATGCCGGCGATTTTGAACGCCGCCAACGAGGAGGCGGTGCAGGCCTTTTTGGCCGGGAGCATTCGTTTTGTGGACATTCCGACCGTGATTGAACGGACCTTAAGCGCGGCCACCAATCGCGTCTCACCGACGCTGGACGACATCTTCGCGGCCGACCGGTTCGCCCGCGAGACGGCCCGTGAGGCCCTGGGCAGCCTGCGATGATCGCCACCTTCTGCGTCTTTCTGACCGTGCTGAGCATCCTCATCGTCGTGCATGAGTGGGGCCATTTCGCGGTGGCCCGGGCGTGCGGCGTGCGCGTCGAGCAGTTTTCGCTGGGCTTTGGCCCGGTGATCGCGCGATGGAAACGGGGCGAGACCGAGTACCGCCTCTGCTGGATTCTGTTCGGCGGCTACGTGAAGATGGCCGGCGAGCAGCCCGACGCCCCGCGCGCCAACCAGCCGTGGGAGTTTCTCTCGAAATCGGTCGGCCAGCGGCTGGCCATCGTCTCCGCCGGGCCGGGCCTCAACTACGTGCTGGCGTGGGTGGCCTTTGTGGCGGTGTTTCTGTTAGGCAATCCGACGCTCCAGCCGGTCGTCGGCGAGCTGGTGGACAAGTTTCCAGCCAAGGCGGCAGGCGTCCGGACCGGGGATCGGATCACCGCGGTCGACGGAGCGCCGGTCGGCTCGTGGGACGAGGTGACCGAGCGCGTGCACCGGCGCACCGACGGCACGGTGGCCCTCGACGTGACCCGGGACCGCGCCACCCTGCGCCTCACCGTGCCCATCCAGGTGCGGGATCGGCGTGATCTGTTCGGGCGGCATCGGCAGGTGGGGCTGATCGGCATCGCGCCGTCCGGCGAGGTCCGGGAACAACGGTATGGATTCGTCGAATCCCTGGGCTTGGCGACGGAGAAGGTCTGGTCGCTGACGGTGCTCACCTTCGAGGCCCTGGGCGCGATCTTGTTTGGCCGTCTGTCGGTTCAGGAGTCGCTGACCGGGCC
>JACQRF010000043.1 GCA_016206635.1 Candidatus Omnitrophota bacterium | reverse complement strand
GGGGCAGCGGGTCCGGATCCAGCGGGCGATGCCGGGGGCGGCCGCGGGCCGCCGGCCCCGGCGTTGACGCCGGGGCCATAATGGCGCCGAGAAACACCACGTCGCCATAGGCCGGCCGTGGCGCCGCCGCCGGCGGCGTCGCCAGCGTCATGGGCACGGCGCTGCCGAGCTGGGGGAGGGCGAGCGAGCCCGCGACGACCCCGCCGCTGAGCTGTCGCGCGGTCATTCCGGCAGAGGCGGCGTCGTGGCCACGGCGACCCGGGCCGCCCCCAGTTGCCGGCAGAGATCCCAGAGACTCGCCAGCGGGCCGATCGGCGCGTTGGCGTCGGCGCGGATCAGGATCGTCGTGCGCCCCTGGCGCAGCAGCGGCGCCAGGGTCGCGCGCAATTCGTCGAGGGTGGTCAGCTGGTTATTGAGATAGAGCAACGAGCGGGCGGTCACCGTGATCACGAGGGCGTCTCCGCCGACGGCCTCCGCCGTCACGGCGTTCGGCAGCTGCAGGGGGACCGCGGAGGCGGTCGTGAACGCCGGGCCGAGGAGCATCCATCCGACGAGCAGCCACAGCACGTTCAGCAGCGGGATGAGCGCCCCGTGCGGCCAGCGCAACGGTTGCAGCGGCGTCCACGGGTGAAACCATCTCACGGGGACGGTCCCTCCCCGGCCAGCAGGCGCAGGAGATCGGTGGCGGCGACTTGGAATTCCCAGACGAGTTGCTGCACGCGCCGGACGAAATAGTTGTACCCCATCGTCGCGGGGATGGCGATCGCCAGGCCCGCGGTGGTCGCCAGGAGCGCTTGCCAAATGCCGTGGGACAAATCGGCGGGACCGACCGGCTGCAGCGCCGCCGCTTTCACCTGCATGACATGGAAACACTGCAGCAACCCGACGGTGGTGCCCAGCAGCCCAAAGAGCGGCGCCACCTGCGCGATGGCGCCGAGGGTCGCGAGATGGCGCTCGAGGCGGGGGATCTCGCGCGCGCCCGCTTCCTCGATCCCGTCGCGGACGGCGTCCCGCCCCTGTTCGTGGCGGCTGAGGCCTGCGCGGACCATGGAGGCCAGGGGTCCCGGCGCGCGGTCACAGATGGCCAGGGCCTCCGTCACTTTGCGGCGCGTGACGGCCTCGCGGACCTCATCCAGGAATCGAGCCGCGTGGCGGCCGCTCCCGCCCAGCGCGATGGCGCGTTCGACGATGATGGCCATGGTCAAGACCGAGCAGACGAGCAGCGGCCACATCATCGGGCCGCCGAGCCTCATGAAATCCGTCAGCGTGTACGTCATGCAGATTCCTCCGGTGGCGCCTCGGGCCCTGGGCCGGCCTGGCGCGTGATCTGAGTGGCCAGCCATCCGGCGCGGGGCGTCAAGGGGCTGTTCGGGAACCGCGTCACCAGCGCGTCGAACGCGAGCATCGCCGCGTCCGTCTGGCCTTGGGCCATCAAGGCGCGCCCCAACTGGTATTGCGCGTAATCGGCGTACGGCGGGTCGCGCATCGTCGTGAGCACGTGATCATAGCGCGCTGCCGCGGCCGCGTACTGCCCGGCGCGCAGCAGGTGGTCGGCGACGCGCAGCCGCGCGCTGGTTTGCTGGCGGGGCGAGGAGGCCGGGTGGGCCGCGACCGCCTCAAAGGTATGAATGGCGTCATCGAGCGCCCCGGTCTGCCATTGGGCCCATCCCAGCGCGTACCGCGCATCGGCCGCCAGCGGCGAGGCGGGATTGCGCGCGAGTAATTGCTGGAAACAGGCGGTGGCCTTGGCCACGCGCCCCTGGCGGGCCCACGCGTCCCCTTGCCACAGCAGCGCATCGTCCACCCACGGGCTGGCCGGGGCCCGCTGGAGGAGCTGGTCCCACACCTCGAATGCCTCGCGCGACCGGCCGAGGGCCAGCAGCGCCCGCCCCAGGTAAAACCGGACGTGATCATGATGCGGGCCGCGGGGGTACCGCTCCAGGTAGTCCGCGAGCGCCTCGGCGCTGGCAGTGTACTGCTGTTGCGCGAAGGCGGCCAGCCCGATGCCGGAGAGGGCGTACGGCGCCCATGGCCCTCGCTGCGAAAACCCAATCGCCTTCCGGTAGGCGTCGATTGCCGCCGCGTACCGTTGCTGGCTGATGAGCGCTTCCGCGAGCAGATAGTACGCCTGCGGGGCGGCATGGGCCACGGGGTAGGCGGCGACGAACGCCTCCAGCAGCTGGACCGCCTCGGCCGGCCGCTGCAAACGGACGAGACATTCCCCTGCCCGGCACTGGGCTTCGATGCGCAATGGGTCATCGGGAAATTCCTCGATCACCCGTTGGAATTCCGGCACGGCTTCCGCCCAGCGGCCCACCTGCCAATAGCTCCAGGCGATGGAGAATCGGGCGAACGGCGCGTAGGAGGACGTCGAGAATTGATCCAGAACTTGCTGAAACTGCCGGCGCGCGGCCTCGGCATCGCCGTTCTTCAGCAGCGCCTCGCCGACCCAGTACACGGTTTCGGCCGTGCGGGGGCTGCCTTCGGGGCCGAGGGCGTGCCGCAACTCCACGAGCGCTTGCGGATAGCGGCCCTCGTGGAACGCCTTCAGGCCGGCGGCGAACGCCTCATCCTCCGTCGCCGGGACCGACGCGGCCTGCCCCAGCAGGACGGCGCTGACGACGAACCCCGCCACCTTGACATGGTTACGCATCGGCGGATCGCACCTTGGAGCCGGTTCTAACATGGGCCGCGGGCGCGGGCAAGAGCTTTCTCAGCTCCTGGCCGGTGTGCGAGGCCGGCGTCTGCGCCACCTCTTCCGGCGTGCCACAGGCGACGAGCGCCCCGCCCCGATCGCCCCCTTCCGGGCCGAGGTCAATCACGTAATCGGCGGTTTTGATGACGTCCAAGTTGTGCTCGATGATCAGCATCGTGTTGCCGCGGTTGACCAGGGCGTGCAGCACGTCAAGGAGCTTCGCGATGTCGGCGAAGTGGAGCCCCGAGGTCGGTTCGTCCAGCAGGTAGAGCGTGCGCCCGGTCGCGACCTTGGACAGCTCCGCGGCCAGCTTGACCCGCTGCGCCTCCCCGCCGGAGAGGGTCGTGGCGGGCTGCCCCAATTCCAGATAGCCCAATCCGACATCGGCCAAGGTGCGCAGCTTCGCCTGCAACGCCGGGATCGGCGCGAACACCGCGAGCGCTTCCTCCACGGTCATCCGGAGCACGTCGGCGATCGTCGAGCCTTTGTAGCGGACGTCGAGCGTCGCCTCGTTGAACCGGTGCCCGTGGCACACGTCGCACGGGACGTACACGTCCGGGAGGAAATGCATCTCGACCTTGATGACCCCGTTGCCCTGGCACGCCTCGCATCGCCCCCCTTTGACGTTGAAGCTGAAGCGGCCCGGCCGGAACCCGCGCGCCCGGGCTTCCGTGGTCTTGGCGAACAGCTCGCGGATCGGGCCGTAGGCGTCGGTGTAGGTCGCCGGGTTCGACCGCGGCGTGCGCCCGATCGGTGATTGGTCAATGACGATCACTTTATCAATCTGCTCCACGCCGATCAGGCGGTCATAGGCCCCGGGTTTCACGCGGGCGCGGTACAGGCGCTGCGCCAGCGCGCGGTACAGGATATCGTCCACCAGTGACGACTTGCCGGAGCCGGAGACGCCGGTGACGCAGGTGAGGATGCCGAGCGGGATGCGCGCGGTCACCCGTTTGAGGTTATGCTCCCGCGCCCCGCGGATCTCGATGGCCGGCCGGTCGCGCCACGGCCGCCGGGCCGCCGGGACGGCGATTTGCCGGACGCCGCGCAGGTACTGGCCGGTCAGCGAGCGTTCGCAAGCCAGGATCGCCTCGATCGGTCCGGCGGCCACCACCTCGCCACCATGTTTGCCGGCGCCGGGCCCCAGGTCCACGACGTAGTCGGCGGCGCGGATCGTCGCCTCGTCGTGCTCGACGACGATCACCGTATTGCCCAGGTCGCGCAAGGCTTTCAGGGTAGCCAGCAGTTTATGGTTGTCGCGCTGGTGCAGCCCGATCGACGGCTCATCCAGGATGTAGAGCACGCCGACGAGGCCCGCCCCGATTTGCGTGGCCAGGCGGATCCGCTGCGCCTCCCCGCCGGAGAGGGTGTTGCTGACCCGATCTAGCGTCAGGTACTCGAGGCCGACATCTTTCAGGAATTGCAGGCGCTGGCGGATTTCCTTGAGGATCGGTTCGGCGACGGCGCCGGGGACTGTCCCCGGACGGGGGACGGTCCCCGGTGGCGCCGGCGAGAGCCCGCGGATCCATTCGTAGGCCTGCGTGATGGAGAGGGCCGTCGCCTCAATGATCGAGCGGCCGTCAACGGTGACGGCCAGCGCCTCCGATTTCAGGCGGGCGCCGCGGCAGGTGGGGCACGGCAGCGTCGCCATGTACTTGGTGACTTCTTCTTTCACGAAGTCGCTGTCGCTGTCGCGGAACAGCCGCTCGAGGTTGGGGATGACGCCCTCGAATGGCTTGCCCCAGACCTCGACCTCATCGGACCCGCGCAGGATGATCCGCTGGACGCGGTCCGGGAGGCGCGCGAACGGCGTCTCCAGCGAGACCCGCAGCCCCGCGGCCAACTCGCGCAGCAGGGCCCGGTGGTACATGATGTAGCCGCGGTTGCCGCGGCGCCACGGCTCGACGGCCCCCTCCAGGAGCGACTTGCCGGGATCGGGGATGACCAACGCCTCGTCCATCTTCAGCGTCGTGCCCAGGCCGTGGCAGGTCGGGCAGGCCCCGTACGGGCTGTTGAAGGAGAAGAGGCGCGGCTCCAGCTCGGCGAAACTCACCCCGCAGGCCGGGCAGCCATACCGCTCGCTGAACACCAGGTCGTTGGCGCCATGGGCGATGACCACCGTCCCTTTGCCCGCCTTGAGCGCCGTCTCGAGCGAGTCGGTGAGCCGCCCCTTCACCCCCGGGGCGATGGTCAACCGGTCCACCACCACGTCAATCGAATGCGCCCGCTTCTTGTCGAGCGGGATCGGCCGCGACAGCTCGCGGGGTGCGCCATCCACCCGGACCCGGACAAAGCCTTCCCGCTGCAGCAGCTTGAACAGCTCGACGTATTCCCCTTTCCGGCCGCGCACAACCGGCGCCAGCACCAGGATCGGCGATGTTGCCGGGAGTTTCAGCACCTGCTCGACGATCTCCTGCGGGCTCTGCGGGTGGATCGGCCGCCGGCAGGTCGGGCAGTGCGCCGTGCCCGCGCGGGCGTAGAGCAGGCGCAGGTAATCGTAAATTTCCGTTTGGGTCGCGACGGTTGACCGCGGGTTGGCGCCCGCGGTCCGCTGTTCAATGGCGATCGCCGGCGACAACCCATCAATGTGCTCGACGTTGGGTTTCTGCAACTGTTCGAGGAATTGGCGGGCGTAGGCGGAGAGCGACTCGACGTACCGCCGCTGGCCCTCGGCGTAGAGGGTGTCGAAGGCGAGCGACGACTTGCCGGAGCCGGACAGCCCGGTGATGACGATCAGGGCATTGCGGGGGAGCGCGAGGTCGATCCCCTTGAGGTTGTGCTCCCGCGCCCCCCGGATGACGATGGTGTCAGCCATAGAACCGCCTATTATACCGCAAACACAAACACCCCTCACCCGAGGAGCCAGGTGAGGGGTGTTTGTGTTCGTATCGTGCGGAACGCTTATCGCCGCTTGCGGCGGCCGCCACGCACCATCTTTGCCCGGGAAACGTCCCCCTGCTTGTCAATGAAGTAGAGGAACCCGTCCTGGCGTTTGACGCCGAGCCGGGCCACCTTCTCCGGCTTGCCGCCTTTGCTGCCGCCCCGGGCCATCTTCGCCCTCGACACGTCGCCTTGCTTGTCGAGATAGTAGAGATATCCCTTGACGCGCTTCACGCCTGCCTTGGCAATTTTCTGCGCCATGCTGATCTCACCCCCTTCCCGATTCGATTAGGTACCTACCCGCCAGGCCGACGCGAGCTGCTGGAGCGCCGCCTGCGCAGACAAGATCGCGAGTGCGCTGGTTTTCGGATTCCGCCGCGATGGGCGGTTTTCTGCCCTGACGGTCAGCCGCCCGAACTCGCCAACGGCGTCGATTTCATGGACGTTGCGCGAGACGCCGGGGTCCGCCACGAGACGGACCATGGTGCGCGCCGCCCCGAGTCCGGCAAGGGCCAGCGTGGCGGCGACATTGATATTCTGCGGGAACCGGCGGACGGCCTGGGCGGCCGGACCGCGGAACATGGTGATGGGGCGACGGACCCGACCCGTCAGCCCGAGGGCGCGCGGCGGCTTGCGCGTGGTCAATGTGACGCGGCGCAACCCGCCGAGCGTGGCGGCGCGGATCCCATCGAGGCCGGCGATCGCGCCGGACGGGGTCAGGAGCTGCCCGCCTCGTCGGGTGAGCGCGCGGAGCCGGGCGGCGATCGGCAGCAAACCGCCCACCGACATCGCCAGCACGGTGCGGCGCGCGGCCAGGGCGCGGGTGACAATGGCGGGGGCGGCCTCGGATGAGGCCGCCTCGATGACGAGGACGCTGCGGCGGATCAGCATCGGGAGGGGGAGGACGGGGACGCGGAGCCGTCGAGCCAGCGCGTGGGCAGGGGTCGGGTCCACATCGGCGACGGCGACAACCCGGAACGCCTTGGCCAGCGGCGGGCGTTGGAGCGCCAGCCCCAACGCCGAACCGATGGTTCCGCACCCGATGATCCCGGTCCTGACGCGCCTAGACAGATCGTTGCACCTTGATCACGCGATTCCTCGTGTCCACGAAGGCGACACGCGGCCGCAGCCGTTTCGCCTCTCGGTCCTCGCACAGGGCGTACGCGATGATGATGACCTGATCGCCGACCTGGGCCCATCGGGCCGCCGCGCCGTTCATGCAGATCGTGCCGGACCCCGTTTTGCCGTTGAGGCAGTACGTCTCGATCCGCGTCCCGTTGTGCAGGTTGACCACCTGCACCTTTTCACCGGGGATGAGGTTCGCTGCGCGCATCAGGGCCCCATCAATGGTGATGGACCCTTGATATTGCAGATTGGCCTCGGTCACCGTGGCCCGGTGAATCTTGGATTTGCACATCTCGCGCAGCACAGGATCATCCTCGTTGCCGGTGCCTGAGGACTTTCCTCGTGGCCGGTGCCAGGGCTCAGCCCTGGCACCGCACGGGGCGTTGGCACCGCACACGTAGTGTATCAATCAGGCGCGTGCGGCCGATCCACGCGGCGATGAGCAACCGCACCTGGCCGCGCGCGACCGTGACCGGCTCCAAGGTGCGAGGGTCCACGACGGCCGCGTACTCCAGCCGCGCGGACGGCGCGCGCGCCACCACGGTCCGCATCCGTCGGAGCACGACGCCCCGACGACACTCCCCGGATTTTATCAACCGCCCCGCGGCTTGTAAAGCCTCAAATACGACGAGGGCGTCCCGCCGCTCCGTCGGAGACAAGCGCGTGTTGCGCGAGCTCATGGCCAGGCCGTCCGGTTCCCGGACCGTCGGCACGACGATGACCCGTGTGGCCGGATGGAGGTCCTCGACGAGCTGTTCGATCAGGCGCGCCTGCTGGGCGTCTTTCTCGCCGACGTACAGGATCGTCGGCTGCACGAGCGCCAGCAGCTTGGTGACGACGGTCGCGACGCCGCGGAAATGCCCCGGCCGATATGCCCCTTCCCACCGGCGGGCGAGGGCCGGCGCCTCGACGGTCGTTTGGTGCCCCGGAGGGTACATCTCCCTCGCCGTCGGGGCGAACAGGTAGTCGGCCGAGGCCTTGCGCGCCAATCGCGCATCGCGCGCGAACGGCCTCGGGTAGCGCGTGAAGTCCTGCCGTTGATTGAATTGCGTGGGATTGACGAAAATACTGAGGATCACGCGGTCGTTCTGGCGGCGCGCATGGGCCAGCAGCCGCAGATGCCCCGCGTGCAGGGCGCCCATCGTCGGCACGAACCCGATCGTGAGCCCGCGCCGCCGCAGCTGGAGCATTTCGGACTGCATCTGCCGCGGACTCCGGATGATTCTCATGGGGCGGCGGGGGCCCCGGCTCGCGGCACCCGTCGGCCAAATCATCGGGAATCCTTCATACGCGCGAGGAGTGTAGCAACGGATAGGCGAAGGACGGGATGGATCAGATCTGGTGCAAGCTCAGCCAGTGGCTCCACAACAAAAAGACGTTCAGCGAGGCGTGGGTGCGGCACGGTCAATTCCGGAGTGTGGATCACTTGATTATCGTGCAACAACAGGTCGAGATCCAGGAGGCGTGGGCCCCAGCGGACTGGGTCGGGTCGCGGCCGCCCCGCCTCCCGCTCGAGCGCCTGTAGGCGGCGCAGCAGATCGAGCGGGGCGAGGGTCGTGATCACTTCGGCGACGGCGTTCAGGTACGGCGGCTGTGGCGGCCCGCCGACCGGCGGGTATTCCCGGAGGGCCGATACACGTTGGACCCGGAGATCCGGCGACGCG
>JACQRF010000051.1 GCA_016206635.1 Candidatus Omnitrophota bacterium | reverse complement strand
GGTCAGGCCCCGCGGGGGGCTTCCCCGTTCATTTGATGGGGGAAGCCCCCCGCGGGGCCTGACCCCTTCAGTCGTGCGCATACGGCATTCTAGCTCTGGCGGTCCCGAGGAGACGCCTTGCCGAACTCGGCGAAGATCGCCTCGATGTCGTCGTACTCCAGCTCTTCCCGCCGCAGCAGCTCCTGCGCGAACCGGTCGAGGATCGGCCGCTCCTTCGTCAGCAGCGCCTCCACGTCGCGCGCGCACTCCTGGAAAATCTCGTTGGTTTCCTGGTTGAGCTCCGCCTTCACGTGATCCGACAACTGCGCCTCCGGCACCACGGTCAGGTCGCCCAGATACTTGCGGCCCATCCCGTACCGCCACACCATCGCGTGGGCGACCCCCATCGCTTGCCGGAAATCAGAGGCGACCCCGCTGGAGGTGACCCCGCACACCAATTTTTCCGCCACGTATCCCGCTAAACACACCTGGATGTCGGCCAACAATTTATCACGGCCCGCGGTGTGATATTCCTCGCGCGGCGAGTGATGGACCACGCCGAGGCTCTCGCGCCGGGCGATGATGGACGCCTTGAACACATCGTCCGTCGGGTGCAGCAGGTACAGCGTAACCAGATGGCCGGATTCATGGTAGGCGGTCTCGCGGCGCTCCTTCTCCGTCATGTGCTTGCGGTGCTTGATCCCCAGCTCGATCCGCTCCATCGCCTCGGAGATGTCCTCGTACGCCACCACCTCGCGGTGATTGCGCGTGGCGATGAGCGCCGATTCCTTCACGATATTCTCGATCTCGGCGGGGGACCGATACACGGCCTTGCGGGCCAGGCGCCCGATATCAATCGTGGGCTCCGCCTTCACCTTCCCCAGGTAGTACCGGAACAACTGCTCCCGGCCCTGGAGCGTCGGGCGATCCACGTAGATCTTGCGGTCGAACCGCCCGGGACGGAGCATGGCCTGATCCAGCACCTCCTCGGCGGCGTTGGTCGCCCCGATGACCACCACGTTCTCCTGGCGCGACGACAACCCGTCCATTTCGACGAGCAGCGCGTTGAGCGTCGAGTTGGTCTCCTGCCCGCCCATCCAAGAGAAGGTCCGGGAGCGGCCGATGGCATCGAGCTCGTCAATGAAGATGATGGCCGCGCCGTTGGCGTAGGCCAGGCGCCGCGCCTCCTTGAACAGCTTGCGGACCCGGCTGGCGCCGACGCCGACAAACACCTCGACGAAATCGCTGGCCGCCAGCGAGAGGAACGGGATGTTCGCCTCCGTCGCGATCGCCTTGGCCAGGTACGTCTTGCCGCACCCCGGCGGGCCCACCATCAAGATGCCGCGCAGGATCTTGCCGCCGATCTGTTTCAGGCGCGCGTGATCCCTGAGCAGCTGGACCACCTCCAGCGCCTCCTCCTTTGCCTCATCAATGCCAAGGACGTCGCTGAAGTGGACGTTGACGGTGTGGCCCTTCACCTGTTTCTTGGTCGCCTTGGTGAAGTAGCCGAACATCACCCAGACGTACACGAACGCGGAGATCGTGGCCCCGACCAGCCAGACGATGATCATCAACGGTTGGGTCGCGAGGATCTGGATCCGATAGAACGACTCCAACATCATGATGCCAATCGTCGAGAGCGCCAGCAGGATGATCGTGGCGACGGCGATCGTGATCCCCAACCAATGGTCGCGGCAGAAGATGAGGATGCGCCGCCAGAACAACAGTAATCTCATGCCCACTCCTTATGGTCCATGATCACGTGCGCCGTTGAAGCTTCTCCGTCACGCCGGGCCGAAGGGGGTCCAACCGCCTCGCCCGCCGCCACGCGGCGCGCGCCCCCTTCCGATCGCCGAGGGCGGCCGCGGCATCGCCCAAATGGTCCCAGACTTCCGCGTCGGCCATGCGGGCGGCGGCCCGCTCCAGCAGATCGCGCGCCTCGAGCCAGCGCCCCTGCCGGAAGTAGATCCAGCCCAGCGAATCGAGATACGCGCCCGCTTCCGGATCGTGGGCCAGCGCCTGTTGCACGAGCGCCTCGGCCTCCTCGAGCCGCGTCCCTTGCTCCGCCAACAAATAGCCCAGGGTGTTCAAGGTGTCGGCGTGCTGCGGGTCCCGCGCCAGCGCCTGCCGCAGCGCCCGCTCCGCCTCGGACCACCGTTCGCCGGCCCGGTACGCCACGCCGAGGGCCAGCCACAACCCCACCGGGTCGGGATCCAGATCGAGCGCGGTTTCCAATGCGCCGATCGCCCGCGCAATCTGGCCGCTGCTCATCAACGCCCCCGCCAACGCCGCGTACGGCTCGCCCTGGCCGGGCGCTAAGGCGATCGCCCGTTGATGCGCGGCAATCGCCTCGGGCCACTGGGCCATCCCTTCGTACGCCCGCCCCAGATGTTGATACAGCCATGGGTCATCCATCTCGAGAGCCGCCGCGGCAGCGTACGCGGCGACCGCCTCGGGCCAGCGGGCGCGCGTTTCGTAGAGCGCCCCCAGTGCCACGCGGGGTTCTGGCGCCTCCGGATCGTGCGCGATCGCCGCCTGCAACTGCGCCTCCGCCTCCCCCCACCGCTGGGCCTTGGCGTAGAGCATCCCGATGTTGTAGTGAATCACCGGCGACTCAGGATGGTCGGCCAGCGCCCGCTCGTAGACGGCGATCGCGTCGGCGAGATTCTCCTGGAGCATGTACAGCTCCGCCAGCGAGCCAACGGCGGAGAGATTGATCGGATCCCGGCGGAGAATCGCCTCGTACTGCTGGGCCGCGTCCGTGAAGCGCCGCTGGTGCGCGTAGAGCAGCCCCAACAGCAAGCGCGGCTGGACGGCGTGCGGATCGGTGGTGATGGCGCGCCCCAGCGTCTGCGCCGCCTCCTGCGCGCGATCCTGCCGGAGCTGGGCCGCCGCCAGGCGGACGGCCACCCGCGTCGCCGCGGGGTCCTGCGCCCACGCGGCGGCATATTCCGCCGCCGCGGCCGCCTGATCGCCGGCGGCCTCCGCCGTGATCCCCCGCACGTAGGCCGTGTAGGCCGCCCCGGCCGCGCGCGCCGGCGGGTCGGGGATCGGCTGCAACGTCCGCCATTCCAGCGGGGCGGCCTCGCCGCGCCCACCTCCCCCGACGCCGGCGGCCAACACCCACCACGCCCCGGCCCCGAGGGCCAGGATCACGGCTGCGCGGCCAGGCATCTTATCGAAGGCGCTTCTTGTGCCGACTGCGCCGGAGCCGCTTCTTGCGCTTGTGCTTCGACATCTTCTTCCGGCGCTTCTTGCGAAGATTCGGCATAACGACGGCTTCCTCCCCCGCCACGTTTTCTGTCACCTCAATGGGGAACCCAGGGTTCCCCATTGGGCCCCCTCCTTCAGAGGTCAACAACTTATCTTTCAGGCTAATCCATCTTCTGGAAAGCAGCGACGGCGAGGGTCACGAAGAGGGCCCCGCACCCGGTCAGCACCGCCACGTCCAGCCACACCGGGTAATGCATCACCCCGCTGAAAATCCCGCGCAGCAGGTCCACGCCGTAGGTGAACGGGTTCGCGCGGGCTAAGCCGCGCAGCCACGGCGGGACGCGGTCGAGGGGGAACACCGCCCCACTCAGGAGGAACAACGGCATAATGACGAAGTTGGCGATGGTCCCGAATCCTTCGAACGACGTCATGCGGGAGGCGATGAGAATCCCCAGCGCCGTCGAGACGAACGCCATGAGGGCCATCACTGGCAGGGCGAGGGCGATCTCCGCCGCGGTGAACGGCAGGCGCAGGACCAGCGCGAAGGCCAGCACGACCGCCCCGTGCAGGACGGCGACCGTCGTGCCGCTCAGGGCTTTCCCCACGGCGATCGAGGCACGGGAGATCGGCGCGACGAGGATTTCTTTGAGGAAGCCGAACTCCCGGTCCCAGATGATCGAGATCGCC
>JACQRF010000042.1 GCA_016206635.1 Candidatus Omnitrophota bacterium | reverse complement strand
GCGCAGGTCCTCGTCCGTAAACCCGATGGCCTTGAGCATCGCCCGGGTCGGGGCGCGGTCGTCCCCGTCCAGCAGGACCCGACTGCGGGGGCGCAGGTCGCGCGAGGGGGCCGCGGTCGCCTTCACTGGTGATGGCATCGGTGTCATGGTGTCATAGAAAAAGGACGCCCCAGCGTCCAACTCTGGGGCGTGACGTGATTATATAGAGGTTAGCCCGCCGCCGTCAACGGCGAAATACGGTCTTGTCGTTTCAAGAAAACTGCTACGCCTGGGTCCCGACGCCGGGGCGGCCATCGCGGAGCTCCGCCCGGAACGCGCTGCTCTCCCTCAGGCCAGACGCTGGCTGTGGCGCTCCAACCAATCCGCGACCTCCTGCACCGTCACCTCACGGGCCACCACTCGATGAATCAACGCCACCTTAGCATCCTGGGAGGCGATGACCTGATAGCCATTGACGCTGAGGAGGGTCCGGGCGCACGCCAGCGCCATCCGTTTGTTGCCGTCCACGAACGGATGACTCCGCGCGAGGGATTCCGTCAATGCGGCCGCCTTCTCAAAGATCGAGGGATAGAGATCCTTCCCCCCGAACGTGGCGGGCGGGCGGGCCAGCGCCGCCCGAAGCAACCCTTCGTCCCGCAGCCCGCCCCCGCCGCCCGTTTCCTCGATCACCCGGCGGTAGAGCCAGAGGGCCTGCCGGTAGCCCAGCGCGGTCACTTGGCCAACCGCTTCAGCGCGGGGAGGTCTTCCTTGATCACCTGATCCACGACTCGCCGATAGGCCGGCGTCACCACGTCGTGGGCCAGCGAGGCGCCGAGCAGATCAATCGCCTCTTCCAGGAGCTTGGCCTGCGGCACCTTGGTCTGCGAAGACCACTCCCGCAGCTGTTTCACCTTCCGGGCGTCCAACATCGTCGAGTATTTGACCTGCATCGGCATCCCCTCCTTTACCCAGATAATACATGATAGATCATGATTTATCAAGATGATCCGGGGTCAGGCGGGCCGGCTCTTCCAAGATCGCCAGGAGTTTGGTGGCACAGTAGACGCGGTTGCGGGCGGCCCCGCTGACCTCCGAGACGATGCCCAGGCGCTCCAACCGGGCGACGGCCCGTTGGACCGTCGTGAACGCCACACGCAGTTGTTGCGTCGCTCTCGTGAGCGTCAGATAGGGATTGGCCACCAAGAGGTCCACGAGCCGCCCCGCTACCTTCGAGGGGGTGTCGGCCACCGCGGCCCGCCAGCGAGTCACGAGGGCGTTGATCCGGGTGGCCCGTCCGAGCGCATCCTCCGACTGGCGCGCCACCCCGTTCAAGAAATAGTGGAGCCACTCGCCCCATTCGCTACGCGCCGTCACCCCCCGCAACCGATCGTAGTACTCCCACCGGGTCGCCTCGAAGAAGGCGCTGAGATATAACAAGGGGGTCGGCAGGATTCGCCGCTCCGCCAGGAAGAGGGTGATGAGCAACCGGCCCACCCGTCCGTTACCGTCGAGAAACGGGTGGATCGCCTCGAAGTGGGGATGGAGGATCCCCACCTGGACCAGCGGCGGCAGCGACCGATCGTGCAACGACTGCTCCCACGCCCCCAGGCACTCCATCAGGGCTGACGGAGGCGGCGGCACGTAGGTTGCATTGATCAGGGTACACCCCGGCGGCCCGATCCAGTTCTGGGAGCGCCGGAACTGACCAGGGGTGGCCCGGTCGCCCCGGACTCCCCTCATCAACTGTTCGTGGAGTTCGCGCAGCAAGCGCAAGGAAAGCGGCAGCGACGTCAGCCGTTTGAGCCCATACTCAAGGGCGACGACGTAGTTGCCGACCTCCCGCAGATCGGCTGGGCTCCGCTCGACCGCTGCCCCCGCCTCAGCCGCCAGCAATTCACCCAGGGTGGACTGCGTGCCCTCGATCCGGCTGGAGAGGACTGCTTCGCGGCGCACGAACGGCCGGATCAACAAGTGCGGATTGGGGAGCCGCCCCCCTTCCCCAGCCAGCTTCCCGATGAGGCGGTCGGCGTCGGAGAGGGCCCGCGTGAGCGCCGGCGTCCAGACGAGCGACGGTAATCGCCCTTCGGGGATGAACGCGGCGTACCCCTCCGGACAACGGACGGTGCGACCCCACGGCGTGTTGGTTGACGGTGCCATCGTCACTCCTCTGTTGCTTTCGATAGTGTATCAAAACGAAAATAACGAGTCAATCAATTTTCGTGGAGATCTGACGGTTAGAGTGCTGTCGCCAACGGCGCGCGCCGTAGCGAGGGGATCGGCAGGTACCGCCGCGGGACGGCGGGGGTGATCCCACAGAGGGTTTCGTACGGGATGGTGCCGGACCAGGCGGCGAGGTGGTCGGCGGTGATGGTGGCGGCGCGGTCGCGGCCGAGGAGCGTCACGGGGCTGCCGACTTGAACACCGGGCCGGGCGCCGATATCCACCATGAGATGATCCATCGTCACGCGGCCGACGACGGGGGCGCGGCGGCCGCCGACGCTTACCTGCCCTCGATTGGACAGGCGACGCGAGTAGCCATGCGCGTAGCCGACGGGAATCGTGGCGATGCGCGTCGGCCGAGCCGTCCGATACGTGGCGCCGTAGCTGATCGGCGTGCCCGCCGGCACCGATTTCAGCAACGCGACGCGGCTTTTCCACGCGAGCGCCGGGGTCAGCACGACCGGCGGCGTCCAACCAGCCTTGGGCGAGATGCCGTAGAGCGCCAGGCCGGCCCGCACCAAATCCCACTGGGCCTCAGGATACGCGAGCAATCCCATGCTGTTGGCCGCGTGTTTCTGGGGGATATAGATGGCCGACCGCTCGCAGTCGGCGACGAGCCGACGGAAGAGAGCCAATTGTCGCTGGGTGAACGCCGCGTCGGCATCGGCGCAGGCGAGGTGCGTGAAGAGGCCTTCCATCAAGAGACTCGGGAACCGCCGGAGCCACCGCGCGAAGGCCAGCGCCTCCTGATGCGGCACGCCGTACCGGCCCATGCCGGTGTCAACTTTGAGATGTACGCGGATCGGGTCTTTGCCCCGCTGGGCGGCGCGGGCCAACGCCAGCGCGACCGGGCGCGTGCAGACCGCCTGCGTGAGGCGATGCCGGGCGACGAGCGGGGCTTCTTCCGGCACGATCGGCCCCATGACGAGGATCGGGAGCGTCAGGCCGTGATTGCGCAGCGCGATGCCTTCGGTCAATGAGGCCACGCCTAACGCATCGGCCACGCGCGCGGCGGCCAATGTCTCCGCGACGTGGAGCAGCCCGTGGCCATACGCATTGGCCTTGACGACGGCCAAGAGCTGCGTGGTCGGCGCCAAGCGCCGGCGGATCGCATGAGCATTCCTCAGGATCGCCTCGAGATCTACCTCCACCCACGTCACCGGCAACGGCTGTGTCACCATCCTGAGATATCACTCTCTTTTGAGTAGAGGTAATGCGGCGCGAGGGCATGGACATCCGGCGCCGGAGTCGGGTGCCAGGCGGCCAGCCGGCAGACCGCCGAGGCCCGCGGCACCCAGAGGGCCGGTGGCAGGGGGTGGCCGCGGTCGCCCGTCGCCTGCTGGATCGCCGCCCCGTACCGCACGAGGCCATCACCCAGCAGCGCGAACTCACCGGTCAGCTGCGGCATGAGCTGCTCCAGGGCCACTAATTGTTCCTCTCCGACGCGGGTCGGCCAGCCGTCCGAGAAGCTCTCGTACCGGGCAGCATATACCTTGTCCTTCCGGGCGTCCACGAGCACCCACAACGACCGCGAGGGAGTGGTGCAACAGCTTCCGCTTGCTGCAGCCACAGGCCAGCGCGGCGCCGGCACGTTGGCCGCCAGCACATCGAGACTGGACACGGCCGTCACCGGCTTGCCCAGCGTGTACGCGAGGGTTTTAGCGGCCGTGACACCGACGCGGATCCCGGTGAAGGACCCGGGCCCGGCGCTGACGGCGATTCCATCAAGGTCGGCTAAGGCAAGGCCGGCGGCGGCCAGCACCTGTTGGACCGCCGCCATCAATTGATCGGACGGCCGATCGCGACCGGCCACCGTCATCTCGGCGAGTAGGACGGCCCCGTCGCTCACCGCCACCGAGCACGCCCGCGTGGACGTCTCCAGTCCGAGGATTTTCATCGCGAAAAAGGACCGGGTCCGGACCCGGTCCTTTTTTTCCAGTCGTGGACAAGCTGCCCGGCGCGAGGACCGTGGGGAATCACGGTGATCGCGCGCGCAGTCGGGCCGGAGATGGCGAAGGTCAGCTCCGCGTAGTCGCGCGGCAAGGCCTGCGGCATCTTCTGCGCCCACTCAATCAGCGTCACCCCCTGCCCCGCGACGTACTCGTCATAGCCGATCGCCGAGAGATCACCCACCCGATTCAGCCGAAACAGGTCCAGGTGATACACCGGCAGGCCATGCCTCCCGGCATATTCCCGCACCAGGACGAACGACGGGCTCGTGACCGACTCGGTCACCCCCAGGCCGCGCGCGATGCCTTGCACGAATGTCGTCTTGCCGCTGCCGAGGTCGCCGCAGAGCGCCAGCACATCGCCGGGCGCCAGCGCCGCCGCCAGCCGCCGCCCCAACCCCCTCGTTTGCGCCGCACTCTTAGCCACCCACGACAAAAAAGGGCCGCTTATATAAGCGGCCCTTTTCTTTTTAAAAGTGGCGGTAGCCACTGAGCACCAGGGGGATCCCTTGTCCATCCGGCCGGCGGAGGGTGACCCCTTGCTTGGCCGGCACGATCTCGCCAATCTTCGTCACGCCGCAGCGCAGGGCCCCGGCCGCCCACTCCAACAGCGCTGGTGAAACGGACGCCGGCGCCGTGAATAACAGCTCAAAATCTTCCCCTTCCGTCAACGCGGCTTTCACCGTGGCATGCCGGGCGACAGGGATCGCGGCTTCCTGGACGACCGCCCCGACCCGGCTGGCGGCCGTCAGATGCCGCAGGTCGCCGGCCAACCCGTCGGAGAGATCCATCATCGCATGCAGGGGGAACCGGTCGCCGAGGGCGCGCGCCTCCGCCCAGCGCGGCGTGAACGTCAGATGCCGGCCCGAGGTCACCGCCCCGCCCAGCGAGCCGGTGACCATCAGGTGATCCCCTTCCCGCGCGCTGCTGCGCAGCACCAGCCGCGTCCGCTCGACGCGGCCGATCACCGCGACATCCAGCGTGAGGCGGGGGGCGAGGACGGTATCCCCGCCGACCACCGACACGCCGCAGGTATCGGCCATCCGCTGCATCCCGGCATACACTTTTTCCAACCGCTCGACGGCGCACCCGCGCGGCACGCCGAGCGCCACCAGGGCGAACTGCGGCAGGCCGCCCATCGCCGCGATATCGCTGACCGAGCAGGCCAGCGCCTTCCAGCCGATCTGCTCCGGCTTCGCGCGGTCGACACGGAAATGGACGCCGTCCACCAGGAGATCGCAGGTCAGCAGGTGATACCACATCGGCGGCCCCTCGACGACGGCGCAGTCGTCGCCGACGCCGCGGATGACGCCGGGACCCACCTTCAACCGTTTGGCCAGGCGCTGAATCAATCCGAACTCACCGAGCGATTCGATCTTCATCCGTGTCATCCCACAACACCCACCTCACTCAACCTCTCCTCCCTCGGAGGGAGGAGAGGAGCAAGGTGAGGAGGGTTTGCCTTGAGGCGCCGAAGCTTCTCAGCGTACGGGGGCTTCAGCACGCCGTGCTCGGTGATGATGCCGCTGATCAGCGCGCGCGGCGTCACGTCGAACGCCGGATTGAGGGCGTGGGCGCTGCGCGGGGCGATCGGCAAGCCGTACGGCCTCGTGACCTCCGCCGGGGGGCGCTCCTCAATCGGGATCGCCGCCCCGGACGGCGTCGCGAGATCAATCGTCGACGTGGGGGCCGCGACATAGAACGGGATCCGGTGCGCCCGGGCGAGGAGCGCCAGCCCGTACGTGCCGATCTTGTTGGCCGTGTCGCCGTTGGCCGCGATCCGGTCCGCCCCGACGATCACCGCCGCGATCGGGCGCCGCGCCATCAGGCTGGCCGCGGCCGTGTCGCAGATCAGCGTCGCGGGGATGCCGTACTGCTGCAACTCCCACATCGTCAGCCGCGCCCCCTGCCAGACCGGCCGCGCCTCGCACGCGATCACGTGGATGTGTTTCCGCTGCGCGTGCGCCGTGGCGAACACGGCGAACGCCGTGCCGAGCCCGCCGGTCGCCAAGCCGCCGGTGTTGCAGTGGGTCATCACCGTGTCGCCGGATGTGAGCAGCGCCGCCCCGGCGGCGCCGATCGCCGCGCAGCGCCGGCGATCCTCGGCATGAATCGCCCGCGCCTCGGCGAGCAGCCGCTGCCGCCACCGGCGCACGCCCCCGCCGGGATGCGCGGTGACGACACGACGCATCCGGTCCAGCGCCCACCGCAGATTGACCGCCGTCGGACGAGTGCGCCCCAACCGGGCGATCGCGGCGTCCAGCTGCCGCCGAAACGCCACGTGCCCATGCATCCTTCGACCGAGTTCAGGACGAACGCCGAGGACGACGCCATAGGCGGCGGCGATCCCGATGGCCGGCGCCCCGCGGACCTGCAGCGTCTCAATCGCCTCGGCCACCTCCTCGACTCGCCGGCAGCGCCGGATCACCCGCCGCGCCGGCAGCCGCCGCTGATCAACCACCTCGAGGACGCCGCCCCGCCACCGCACCGCCCACACCCTTGGAACCAGGGGCGCGCTCACCAGCGCCTCGCGGTCATGGGGCAACGCCCAGCGCCCGCATCGCGTCGCGCACCGTCAAGGCCACGAGCAGCATCACGCTGTTATGCACGAAGTGCACCGTCATCGAGGGAATCAGCGACCCCGTCTGCTCGTACAGCCACCCCAGCAACCCTCCCATCACGAAGATCGGCGCGAACGCGATCGGGTCCAGATGGAGCCCGGCGAACAGCGCGGCCGAGCCCAGCACCCCCCAGCGCACCCCCCAACGGCGGCGCAACGCGGCATAGACGACCCCGCGGAACACGATTTCCTCGGCCAACGGGCCGACGATCGCTACCATCGCCATCAACAGCAGCAAGAGGCGAGGCCGCGATTCCTGCAGCAGCATCACGACGACCGTCTGCGGTTCCGGCGTCACCGACCACCAGCGGCTGACCACCATCACGCCGGCCACCGTCGCGACGAACAACGGCAGCCACAGAAGATACCCGCGCAGGCCGATCAGCATCTGCCGGCCCGCGGCGCGGGGCTGGAGGCCCAGCATCTTCACCGAGGCGCGATGCCGGCGCACGATCACGAGCGCCACGACGACCAGCGCCAATCCATCCATAATCATCGTCTGCACCATGGCGGCCAGATACCGATCCGGCGGCGCCAGATGCCACGCCCGGAACGCCAGGCCCAGGCCGAGGGCGATCGCCTGCATCCCGCACACCAGCCATGCGAAGACGGCGATGAGATCCCACACGCCCCACGGCACGGCCGCGACCCTCGGGTGGGGACCTCGCAGCCACGGGTGACCGCGCGCCCGGCGGCGCCAGGCGACCGCGAGCGCGACGCATCCGGCCACGACCGCCCCCGCGAACCCCCAGACGAGCAGCGCCATGCGCCAGGCCAGCGACGGCGACGAGGCCCAGACCCCCTTCATGCGCTCCGCCGACCACTGCCCCGCATCCTGCGCCAACTGCCGGACGATCTGCCGGCGGTCCGCCTCCCAGGCATCGCCCACGCGGGACGCGGCGCGATGCTGACCCACCAAGGTCACGAGGGCGACGATCACCGCGGCGACATGCCAGCGCTCCCGCCACACCCATCCCCTCACCCTACCCTCTCCCCTGAGGGGAGAGGGACCGGGT
>JACQRF010000044.1 GCA_016206635.1 Candidatus Omnitrophota bacterium | reverse complement strand
GCCCAGCGGCTGCTGCGTGACGAGCGAGTAGGGCCCGATCGAGCGGGCGTGGATCTTGTCATCCACGAGGTGGGCCAGCTTCAAGATGTAGATGTAGCCGACCGTCACGGACTGGTCGAAGGCGTCGCCGATGAGCCCGTCGCGCAGCTGAATGCGGCCATCCTCCGGCTACCCCGCTTGCGTGAGCAGCTCGCGGATCTCCGCCTCATGCGCCCCGTCGAACACCGGGGACGCCACCTGCAACCCCAGGACCTTGGCCGCCCAGCCGAGGTGCGTCTCCAGAATCTGCCCGACGTTCATGCGGGACGGGACCCCGAGCGGGTTGAGGACCATCTCCACCGGCGTGCCGTCGGGCAGGAACGGCATGTCCTCCTCCGGCACGATCTTGGCGATGACCCCTTTGTTCCCGTGGCGGCCGGCGATCTTGTCGCCGACCTGGATCTTCCGCTTGGAGGCGACGTAGACGACGACTTTCTTCAACACGCCGGCGGGGAGCTCATCGCCGCGCTTGATCCGGTCCACCTCGCGCGCTTCCTCATACGTCAGCTCATCGATCTGGTCGCGAAACACCCGGCACAGGCGCTTGACCTCTTCCTCCAACGCCGGGTTGCTCTCGATGTGGAGATCATCCAGGTCGGCGCGCTCCAACTTCACGAGATCCGATCGCTTGATCGGGTGATGGTACGGGATCAACGTCGTGCCGGTCTCCTCATCCAAAATCCCGTGGCTCAGCTTCTGGCCCACCAGGAGCTTGGCCAACTTGTGGTACCGATCCCGCTTGATCGCCTTGATCTGCGTTTGATAGTACCGGCGGATCTCCTCGACCTGCGCCTGCTCGGCGGCGATCGCCTCCTTCGTCGTCGGCTTGGCCTTCTTCCGGGAGAACACCTTGACATCCACGATGATCCCCTCGACGCCCGGCGGCACCGTGAGCGACGCATCCCGGACATCGCCGGCCTTCTCGCCGAAAATCGCGTGGAGCAACCGCTCTTCGGGCGACAGCTCGGTCTCGGACTTCGGCACCACCTTGCCGACGAGGATATCGCCGGGGCGCACCTCGGCGCCGACGCGGACGATGCCGGCCTCGTCGAGATCTTTCAACGCCTCCTCGCCGACGTTCGGGATGTCGCGGGTGATCTCCTCGTTCCCCAGGCGCGTGTCGCGGGCCTCCATCTCGAACTCCTCGATGTGAATGGAGGTGAACACGTCGTCCTTGACCAGCTTCTCGCTGATCAGGATGGCGTCCTCAAAGTTGTAGCCGCGCCACGGCATGAAGGCCACCAGCACGTTCCGCCCCAGGGCGAGCTCGCCGTCGCGGGTCGCCGTCCCATCGGCCACCACCTCGCCGGCCCGGACCTTGTCACCCACCTGGACGATCGGGCGCTGGTTCACGCACGTGCTGGCGTTGGAGCGAATGAATTTGCGCAGGGTATACACGTTGCGGTCAATGGTGATCTCGTCGGACTGCACGGCCCGGACCACGCCGGCCTCCTGTGCCACGACCACGGCGCCGGAATCGCGGGCCACCCGCGGCTCGATGCCGGTGCCGATCAGCGGCGCCTCCGGGAACAGCAACGGCACGGCCTGCCGCTGCATGTTGGACCCCATCAGCGCGCGGTTGGCGTCGTCATGCTCCAAGAACGGGATCAGCGACGCGGCCACCGACACCAGCTGGCGCGGCGACACGTCCATGTAGTCAATCTTCTCCGGCGGCATCAGCGGGAAATCGCCTTTACGGCGGCAGGGGACCAGCTTGTCCTGGAAGCGGCCGCCCTTGTCCAGTCGGGCATTGGCCTGCGCGATCACGTAGCGGTCCTCGAGATCGGCGGAGAGGTACTGCACGGCCTCGCCGACCCGCCCCCGCTCCACCTTGCGGTACGGGGTCTCGATGAAGCCGTGGCGGTTGATCCGGGCGTAGGTGGAGAGCGAGGCGATGAGGCCGATATTCGGGCCTTCCGGCGTCTCGATCGGGCAGATGCGGCCGTAGTGCGAGTAATGGACGTCGCGCACCTCGAAGCCGGCGCGCTTGCGCGACAGCCCGCCGGGGCCGAGGGCCGAGAGACGCCGCTTGTGCGTGAGCTCCGCCAACGGGTTGGTCTGATCCATGATTTGCGAAAGCTGCGACCGTCCGAAGAAATCGCGGATGACGGACGAGACCAGCTTGGCGTTGACCAACTGGTGGGGCATGGTGTTGTCGAGCTCGTAGATCGTCATC
>JACQRF010000010.1 GCA_016206635.1 Candidatus Omnitrophota bacterium | reverse complement strand
TATGGGGGGACGTATTTCCCGCCGGAGGACAAGTGGGGCCGGCCCGGCTTGAAGACGGTCCTGCGCTCCATCGCTCAATCCTGGAAGAGTCGGCGCCAGGAGGTCTTGCGTTCCAGCCAGTCCCTGACCGAGACGATTCAGGCCGACGCCGCCGCCGGCTCCGCGGCCCCGTTGACCACCGAGACCCTCGACGCCGCGGTGCGGGCATTGAGAGGACAATACGACCCGACCCATGGCGGCTTTGGGCCCGCGCCGAAGTTCCCCCGAAGCCACAGCGTCTCGTTCCTCCTGCGGGCCTGGTCCCGTACCAAGGACCCCAAGACCTTGGAGATGGTCGAAACAACTTTGGATGCCATGGCCCGCGGCGGCATCCATGACCATCTCGGCGGCGGTTTCCACCGCTACTCGACGGACGGCCAGTGGCTGGTGCCCCACTTCGAGAAAATGCTCTACGATCAGGCCCTTTTGGCCCGAACCTACCTGGAGGCCTATCAGGTCACCGGCAAGCAGGAGTACGCCGATGTGGCCCGGGGCATCTTCGAGTATGTCCTGCGGGACATGCGGGATCCGAGCGGGGCGTTTCAGTCGGCCGAGGATGCCGGCGAGGTGGGGAAAGAAGGAGAGTATTACGTCTGGAAACCGCAGGAGATCGAAGCCATCCTCGGAGCGGAGGAGGCCCGGTGGTTCAACCGGTTCTACGGCGTCACGCCGGGCGGGAACTTCGAGAACGGCGTGACCATCCTGTCCATCGAATCCCCGGTTGAGGAATTCGCTCAGCGGGAGAAGCTTTCGGTGGAGGAGATCCGCCGGCGCCTGGACGCTGCGCGGCGGAAGCTCCTGGCTGCCCGCAATGGACGGCGGCGGCCGCACCGGGACGACAAGATCCTCGCCGATTGGAACGGGCTGATGATCGGTGCGCTCTCCTACGGAGCACAGGTGCTCGATGAGCCCCGCTACGCGCAGGCCGCGCGCGACGCCGCGGTCTTTCTCCTAGACCGGATGCAACTCAATGGTCGCCTGTTGCATCGGTACCGGGACGGCGAGGCCTCGATCCCCGCCTTCCTGGACGACTACGCCTTTTTGGGCTGGGGACTGCTGGACCTTTACGAGGCGACCTTCGAGGTCCGCTGGCTGGCCAAGGCCCAGCGCCTGACGCGGGAGATGGTGACGCTGTTCTGGGATGCGAAGGCTGGAGGACTCTTCCTGAGCGGCGAACACAACGAGCGCCTGGTGGCGCAGACCAAGGAGCTGTACGATGGGGCGCTCCCCTCCGGTAATTCCGTCGCGGCGCTGAACTTGGTGCGCTTGGGGCAGCTTACCATGGACAAGGAGTTCCAGGCCAACGCCGACCGGATGTTCGAGGTATTCTCCGGCCAGGCCACCCAAGCGTCCCACGCCTTCCCGCAATTCCTCATCGCGCTGGATTTCCGGCTGGGGCCGTCCCAGGAGGTCGTCATCGCCGGAGATCCGAGCGACCCGCAGACGCGCCGGATGATTCGGGCCGTCCACGAGCGATTCCTGCCGAGAGCAGTCTTGGCGCTGCACCCGGAGGATGCCTCCGCCGCCCAGGTGGAGGTCCTGGTCCCGTTCCTGAAGGCGCAGCGGTCCTTGGGAGGCAAGCCGACCGCCTACGTCTGCCAGAACTACGTCTGCAGTCTGCCGACCACCGAGGTGGCGACGATGACTTCGCGTTTGGATGAATCTTCGTAGTTTTGCCAGGCATCGTAATGTTGAAAAAGGAGGGAACGCATGAAGACGACGCGTGGGCTGTGTGCCATATTGATCGGGGGGATGGTTCTAGGGTTGGCCGCGTCCCTCTGGGCGGAGCCGTCGGCCGAGCAGCTGCGGCAGACGATCCGAGACTACATTGCCCGGCAGGAAACGGCGCTGGGGGCGTTCACCGTGCCGGACCCGAGGGAGAAGGGGGCCCTCCGGACGCTGGCCCTCGTCCGGGTGCACGAGCGGGTCGGCAAGACCGGCGAGTACTATTACTCCTGCACCGACATGCGGGACGCGCGCACCGGGGATCTGCTCGATTTGGATTTTGACGTGGCCGACACCGGGACGACGCTGCAGGTGGCCGCGGTGCGGATCCACAAGGACAATGGGCAACCCCGCTACACCTACGACGATCACGACAACCTCATCCCATTGCCGTAAGGACACGGCGCCGGCGTACGATCGGCTGGCGCCGCAGTACGATGTCCGCTGGGCCCGGTATGTCCGGGAGACGTGTGATCAGGCCCTGCGGTATCTGGACGGGCCAAACCCCCAGCGGGTTTTGGACGTGGGCTGTGGCAGCGGCGAGTTCCTGCGCCGCCTGAGGACCCGCTATCCGGCCGCTGTGCTGACGGGGGTCGATCCGTCGGCCGGGATGCTCGAAGTGGCTCGTCGGAAGTTTGAGCATGATCCGCAGGTCAGCGTTCACGGCGCCTATGCCGAGCGCCTGCTGTTCCGGGACGAGTCATTCGACGGCGTGGTGTGCGTGAATGCCCTCCACTGTGTCCGGGATGCGCCGGGCGCGCTGGGGGAGATGGTCCGGGTCTTACGGCCCGGCGGCCGGCTGGTGGTGGTGGATTGGT
>JACQRF010000046.1 GCA_016206635.1 Candidatus Omnitrophota bacterium | reverse complement strand
GGCCCTGGCCCTGCTGACCGCCGTGGACACCGATGGCGCCGGGATGATCAGCGCCGCCGAGGCCTACGCCGCCTGGGTCCGGGTGGGCCGCATGAGCGCCGGTCTGGAGCCCCCCGACCTCGTCTACGACTTCAATGGGGATGGCGTCATCACCCTCACCGACTGGGTCGCGATGGGCCGCGTCGGGGCCCTCGAGCTAGGCCACAGCCCGCCCGCCGGTGCCTCGTTGGAAGCTGTGTCAGCGCGGGGACTTGGGCCGGACGCGGTGGCGGTCTCGGAGCCGGTCGCCGAGGCCCCCAGTGTGTGGACGCTCGAGCTGTCGCTGCCGCAGAGACTTGTTGTGTCCCCACCTGTTGACCCAGTGTTGCCGCCTGCCCTTGTAGCCGCCGTGGAACTGGGCCGTGCTGGACCAGCCACCGTGACGTTCTCCACGGGAACAAGCGCGGCGCTGATGACTGACACTGCGAAGTCCTCAATAGACCCTCAGCCCTCGTTGGACCAACCGAAAGCCATTGCTGAAGCGCGCGTGACGGAGACGGGCCCACAAATAAAGGAGACGCCGGTGGAGGATCCAGCGCCGGTGGCACTGCCAATGTCGGAACCAGTCGCTGTTGATCCTCCGACATCCTTGGCGCCACGGGCCGACACATCGCACCTCGAGAGCCCGGCGCCCGTGGAGATGGCGCCGCCGGCCATCATGCCCAGCGCCCCGTGGGCCGTGCCTACGGCCTATCTGTGGGATGGCGTCCACTGGGGCTACTGGCGCGGCGCCCAATGGGTCTACTGGGATGACTCAACCGGCACGTGGGTGTCGCCGGCGCAGAAATATTCTGATTGACTGATTTAGTTTATCATGATATACGAAAGTCATGATTCCACGATCACTCCACCTGCCACAGCCGGCCCAGGAGAGTTTTTTCCTGTGGGGGCCGCGCCAGACCGGCAAGAGCGTCCTCCTCAAAGCCACCTATCCGGAGGCCCTTTGGTATGACCTGTTGAAGACCGATCTCTATGTCCGGTTGCTGGAGCAGCCCCATCTGCTCCGCGAAGAATTGCTGCAGGCCGCCGCCGAGCGGACGCCGCGGTTCGCTGTCATTGACGAGATCCAAAAACTCCCCACGTTGCTCGATGAGGTCCACTGGTTGATCGAGAACGCCGGCTTCACGTTCGGCCTGTGCGGGTCCAGCGCTCGGAAAGTCCGGCGAGGGCACGCCAATCTCCTCGGTGGCCGCGCCATCCGATATGAGCTGTTCGGGTTGGTCTCCCACGAGCTCGGCGCCGAGTTCGATCTGGCGCGGATGCTCAACCGCGGGTATCTCCCCCGGCATTACCTGAGCCCGTCCGCCGACCGGCGGCTCCGCGCCTACGTGAACGACTATCTCAAGGAAGAAATCGTGGCCGAGGCGCTGGTGCGCAACCTCCCGGCCTTTGCCAATTTCCTGAATGCCGCCGCCCTCTCCGACACCAAGCTCCTCAACTACGCGACGATCGCGCGGGACTGCGGCGTCGCGGGCCCGACGGTCAAGGAATACTTCCAGATCCTGCAGGATACCATGCTGGCCCAGTTCCTGGCCGCGTACCGGAAGCGGCCGAAGCGCCGCGTGATCGGGGCCCCCAAGGTCTATTTCTCGGACGTCGGCGTCGTCAATCACCTGGCCAAGCGGGGCACACTGCAGCCCGGTTCGGAGCTGTTCGGTAAGGCGTTCGAGAACTGGGTGTTCCACGAGGTGAGCGCGCACCGCGCCTACAGCGGCCTGGAGTACGACGTGCACTACTGGCGGTTGGCCAGCGGGATCGAGGTGGACTTTATCCTCGGCGACATGGCCGTCGCGATCGAGGCGAAGGCCACCGCCCGCGTCACCAGCGACCACCTCCGCGGCCTGCGCGAGCTCATCAACGATCACCCGACGGTGCGGCGGCGGGTGCTAGTCTCGCTTGAGACGCGGCCGCGGCGGACGGAGGACGGCATCGAGATCCTGCCGGCCGCGGCGTTTGCGAAGCAGCTGTGGGCCGGCGCCCTCCTAGCCGCGCCGTGATACAATACGCCCATGAGATTCATCTCCCGATTCGTGGTCGGGACGCTCGCCGTGGGGTGTGTGGCCACACTGGCCCGCGCCGAGTCCGTCGAGATCGTCACCTACTACCCCTCGCCGGCCACCGTCACGGATGACCTCAAGGTCAAACGCCTCAGCGTGGGGACCACCTACCAGGCCCTGAACTTCGACGGGACGCCCCCCGTGGCCGATGGCACGGTGCTGGTGGAGGGCAATCTCGCCGTCAACGACGTCTACCTGCGCAGCGCCGGCGGCGGCGCGAATAAATTTCGAAGGGCGTGTTACCGCTGTTCGTAACCCCGCTGTTTTTGCCTCGCCTTTTCGCGCCGCCGCTGATAGAATAAGCCCCGGTTTTCCCGTGCAATCCCCATCCGGTGCACCATCCAGCGACCGAAGCGTGAGGAGTTTGTGACGCGATGACTGCTGCTGCCACCGCCACCGAGACGGCCACCCTGTCCGTCAGCGGCCGGACCCTGGCGCTCCCGGTCGTCACCGGGACCGAGCGGGAGAAGGCCCTGGACATCGCCCGCCTGCGCACCGCCACCGGCTACATCACCCTCGACCCCGGCTTCGGCAACACCGGGGCCTGCGCCAGCGGCATCACGTTCCTCGACGGGGAGCGGGGGATCCTCCGCTACCGCGGATTCCCGATCGAGTCGCTCGCCGAGTCGGCGACCTTCACCGAGACCGCCTACCTCTTGATCTATGGTAACCTTCCCAGCCGGCGCGAGCTGGAGCAGTTCTCGACGCGGCTCGCCGAGCGGGCGGCGCTCCCGGATGGGATGGAGCGGTTCTTCGACCTGTTCCCAAAGACCGCGCATCCGATGGCCGTCCTCTCCGCGATGGTGACGATCCTCTCGACGTACTCCCCGGCGTTGCTGAATCCGTACCCCGCGCGCGAGGAGATGGATGAGGCGATCCTGACCCTCCTGGCCAAAGTCCCCACGCTGGCGGCCTACGGCTACCGGCGGGCGCAGGGGCTGCCGGTGGTCCCGCCCCGGCGCGACCTCTCGTACACCGCCAACTATCTCCAGATGATCTTCGGCGCCCCGTCGCCCGACCCGGCCATTGTCCAGGCGCTGCGGCAGATCTTGATCTTGCACGCGGACCATGAACAGAATTGCAGCACCTCGACGGTGCGGCTCGTCGGCAGCTCGCGCGCCAACGCGTTCTCCTCGGTGGCGGCCGGCGTGTCGGCCCTCTGGGGCCCGCTGCACGGCGGCGCCAACCAGGCGGTCATCGAGATGCTCGAGACCATCCAGCGCGACGGCGGCGACTATAAGAAATTCGTGGCGATGGCCAAGGATAAGGCCTCCACGTTCCGGCTGATGGGCTTCGGCCACCGCGTGTACAAGAACTTCGACCCCCGCTCGCGGATCATCAAGAAGGCGTGCGACCAGGTGCTGGGCACGCTCGGCGTGCAGGACCCGTTGTTGGACATCGCCAAGCATCTCGAGGAGGCCGCCCTCAAGGACGACTACTTCATCACCCGGAAGCTGTACCCGAACGTGGATTTCTACAGCGGGATCATCCTGCGGGCGATCGGCATCCCGACCAACGGGTTTACCGTGACGTTCGCCCTCGGGCGGCTGCCCGGGTGGCTGGCCCATTGGAAGGAGATGCTGGAGTCGCCGGGGATGCGGATCGGTCGGCCGCGGCAAGTCTACGTGGGCCCGGCGGAGCGCCCGTACGTGCCGCTCTCCCAACGTGGCTGAGGACTTTCCTCGTGGCCGGTGCCAGGATTTATCCTGGCACCGCCGAGAGCGCTGTTCCTTGAACCAGAGGTGATGATGCGTCTGAAGGTCGGCATCATCGGGGCGGGGAACGTCGGCGGGACCTGCGCCCAGCGGATCCTCGAGCGGGATCTGGCGGATGTGGCGCTCGTGGATGTGGTAGACGGGCTGGCCGCCGGCAAGGCGCTCGACCTGGCGGAGGCCGCCCCGATCGAGGGCCACGACCGGCAGATCGCTGGCGCCACCTCCTATGACATCCTGGCCGGCGCGCAGGTCGTCGTCATCACCGCTGGGCTAGCCCGCAAGCCGGGGATGTCGCGCAGCGACCTCCTCGACGCCAACGCGAAGATTCTCGCCAGCATTGTTCCGCAGGTCAAAACCCACGCCCCCGACGCGATCCTGATCACCGTCACCAACCCCCTCGATATCATGACCCACCTGACCTGGAAACTCTCCGGCTTCCCGACCTCGCGGGTCATCGGCATGGCCGGCGTGCTGGATGCGGCCCGCTTCCGGTATTTTCTCGCGCAGCGGCTGAAGGTGTCGGTGAAAGAAGTCTCCGCCATCGTGCTCGGCGGCCACGGCGACAGCATGGTCCCGCTGCCGCGCTACACGACGGTGGCCGGCGTCCCGCTGGCGTCGCTCTTGCCGGCCGAGGAAGTCGAGCGGCTCATCCAGCGCACGCGCGAGGGCGGCGCCGAGGTGGTCACACTCCTGAAGGCCGGCAGCGCGTTCTACGCCCCCGCCAGCGCGGTCGCCGACATGGCGCAGGCGATCGTGCGCGATGAGCATCGGCGGCTGCCGTGCTGCGCCTACCTGACCGGCCAGTATGGGCTCAACGATCTCTTCTGCGGCGTGCCGGTGACACTGTCGGCCCGCGGCGTCGAGGAAGTCATCGAGCTCACGCTGACCGACGCGGAGCGGGCCGCGCTGCATCGCTCGGCGCAGGAGGTCCGCAAGGACGTCGCCGCGCTCGCGGCCTCTCCCCCTCACCCTGGCCCTCTCCCCTCAGGGGAGAGGGTGGGGTGAGGGGTTTGTGATGCGCCTGCACGAGTTCCAAACGAAGGCGTTGTTCGCGCAGTACCAGATCCCGGTCCCGCCCGGCGTGGTGGTCGACGCGCCCCGCGCGATTACCAACGCCCTGGCGAAAATCAAGAAACGCCCCTGCGTCGTCAAGGCCCAGGTCCTGGCCGGCGGCCGCGGCAAGGCCGGCGGCGTGCGAATCGCCAAGACGACTGCCGAGGCCCGCGCCGCCGTGGAGGCGCTCCTGGGCACGACGCTGGTGACCCGGCAGACCTCCTCGGGGGGCGAGCGGGTCCGGCGTGTGCTGATTGAGCCCGCCTCGACGATCCAGCATGAATACTACGTCGGGATCGTCATTGACCGGAGCCGCGAGACGCCGGTGTTGCTGGCGTCGCGCGACGGGGGCATGGCGATCGAGGAGCTGGCGGCCCGCGCCCCGGAGAGGATCCTGAAGGAGCCGGTTGATGTCGTCCGAGGCCTGCAGCCGTTTCAGGCCCGCAAGGTGGTCTACGCGCTCGGGCTCACCGAGCCGAAGTTGGTGGAGCAGGGGATCGCCCTGCTCCAAGCGCTCTCCCGGCTGTTCCTCGAGCTGGGCGCCTCGCTGGTCGAGATCAACCCCTTGGCGCTGACCGCCGAGCGCGGCCTCGTCGCCATTGATGGCAAGCTGACGCTCGACGACAGCGCCCTCCCGCGCCACCCCGAGCTGGCGAGGATGGCCGACCTGCGCGACAGCCACCCGATTGAAACCAAGGCGCGGGCCGTCGGCATCAATTACGTCGGCCTCGACGGCACGATCGGCTGCATGGTCAATGGGGCGGGGCTGGCGATGGCCACGATGGACATCATCAAGCTGCATGGCGGCGACCCGGCGAATTTTCTCGATGTGGGCGGCGGGGCGAACGTCGAGCAGGTGCGCGAGGCGTTCACGCTGATCGTCGGCGATGCGAAGGTCCGCGCGGTGCTGATCAACATCTTCGGCGGCATCATGCAGTGCGACGTGATCGCGCAAGGGATCCTCGAGGCGGTGAAAACCGTCAAGCCGCGCGTCCCGCTGGTGGTGCGGCTGGAGGGCACCCGCGTGCAGGAAGGGCGCGCCCTGCTGGCGACG
>JACQRF010000009.1 GCA_016206635.1 Candidatus Omnitrophota bacterium | reverse complement strand
GTCGAGAACTTGTACCCGCGCTCGTACTCGAACTTGTCCACGGCCTTCATCAGCCCGATGTTCCCTTCTTGGATCAGGTCGAGGAACGAGAGCCCGCGGTTCGTGTACTTCTTGGCAATGGAGACGACCAGCCGGAGGTTGGCCTCCACCAACGCCCGCTTGGCGCTCACGAACGCCGCCTCCCGGCGGCGCACCTGCAGCAAGAATTCGTCCAACCGATCCGCGGGATCGCCCAATGCGCGCTCCAGTTTCCGCTGGCGCTGGCGCAGCGCGGCCAGGCGGGTCGTCCAACCGGCGCGCTTGGCCGATTTGACCCGGGTGATGTCCCGAGCCGTCTGATCCCGCTCCGCCACGGTGTTTTTCAGACGGCGCGCGACTTCTTCAACGGCGGCGGGGGTGAGCCGGAACGCCTCGATGGCCGCGATGACGGCGTCCGGCCGCCGGGAGGCCCTCAAGGTGACGGCGGCGCGCGACAGGCGGCGCGCCAGCGTCTCTCGCGTGGCGGCCTCCTCGTGCAGCAATTCATCGGTGTTGGCCTCGCCCGCCACGATGGCGCGGACCAGCTCCAGCACATGGCGCTTGGCCCATTGCGTGTGAAACACCGCGGCCCGGTACTGGCGCTCCGCATCCTTGATGGCCTTGGCCAGGCGCAGTTCATCCTCGCGGGACAAGAGCGGGATCTGCCCCATCTGCCGCAGATACATGCGCACCGGATCGTCCATCGGGGCTTTCGGCTCCGGCTCTTCCTCGGCCTCCTCCGGCTTGGCCTCGCCCTCGGCCGCCTCGTCCTCCTCGGTCGCGGCCTCCGATTTGGCGTCGGGACTCCGCGACTCGGCCGATTCCGGCGTCTCCAGCGCCGGCGAGGGGGCTGGGGCCGGCTCGCTCTCGACGATCTCGATCTGCTCGTTGCCGAGGATCGTGAGGATCTCGTCAATCTCCTCGGATGAGGTGACTTGCTCGGGCAAGATCTCGTTGACTTCCTCATACGTGAGCCGCCCTTTGACCTTGCCGAGGGCGATCAGCTTTTTGAGATCTTCCAACCGCGTTTTCGGAGGGGTCGCTATCGCCATGAGGAATCCGATCCTTTCACAAGTTGGTTATACTCCCCGATCAGCGCGGTCGTCTGCGGCTCATCCCCCGCCGATTCCGCCGCTTGAATCTCCGCCTGTTTTGCCAACAGTTTCCGCCGGCGGGCCGCGCCGCGGATCCGCCGGATGCAATCGTCCATGGCGCGAGCCTTGTCATCGGTCCGCTCGCATTCCATCAGCGCGCGAGCCACCACCGACGCCAGCTCGCCATGCTTCAACGCCTGGACGGCCTGCGCGACCGCCTCCGGCCCGCGCTCCGCCTGCGCCGCCAGCTGCAGGAACGCGGCCCGCACGGGCGCGTCGGCCAGGTCGTCCGCCGCCACATCCGTCTGCACCCGCGCCCAATAGCGCGGATCGTCCAGCACGATGCCCAGCAGCAGGTGCTCGGCCGTCGCGGCCGCGGGCGGCGGCCCAGCCGCCAGCCGAGGCCGCCACGGGCCGTCCCCGACGCCCTTCACCGGGATCCGGCTCAGCTCAATGCGCAGATCCTCCTCCCGGATCTTCAGCGCGTCCGCCAACGCCCGCACGTATTCGGAGGCCTGCGGGGCGTTCGGCACGCGCTTGATCGTCGGCAGCAACTCCCCGCAGATCGCGACTTTGCCCTCGACCGTGGCCGGATCGTGGCGGCGGCGCAGCAGCTTCAGCTTGTAGGCGAACACGTCATCCGCCTCCGCCAGCAGCCGGCGAAACCCGTCGGCGCCGACGCGGCGGGCGGCGCTATCCGGATCCTCGCCCGGCGGCAACCCCACGACGCGCACCGACATGCCCTCCGATAACAGCAGGTCCAGGCCGCGCAGCGTCGCCAACTCCCCGGCATAATCGCCGTCGTAGACGATGACCACCCGTTTGGTGTACCGCCGCAGCACGTGCACCTGATCCGCCGTCAGGCTCGTCCCCATCGACGCGACGAGGTGCCGGATGCCCATCTGATACGGGATGAGGAAATCCACATACCCCTCCACGATCGCGACCAGATCATGCTCCCGGATGTGCGGCGCCGCCAGGTGCAAGCCGTACAAGATGCGGCTCTTCAGATAGATCTCCGTCTCCGGCGAATTCAGGTACTTCGGCTGCGACTCGTCGAGCACCCGGCCGCCGAACCCCGCGACTTTGCCTTTGTGGTCCCACACCGGGAACATCAGGCGGCCGCGGAACCGGTCGTACCACCCGGTGGCGCCGTCGCGAGGCACGCACAGGCCGGCGCGCGCCAGCATCGCCGGCGCAATCCCGGCCGCCTGCCCCGCGGTCAACAAGGTGTCCCAGCTGTCCGCCGCGTATCCCAACCGCAGCGCCTCCATGCTGGCGGCTGTGACGCCGCGGCGCTGGAGGTAGGCCCGGGCCGCGGCGCCGGCCGGCTGATGCAGCGCGCGTTGGAACAGGCCCGCGGCGAATTCCACGGCCTGCTGCAGCGCCGCGCCGTCGGATGGCTTCGCGCCGGGGCCGTCCCGGCCCTGCGGCACTTCGACCCCCGCCTTCGGGGCCAGCAATCGGATCGCCTCCGGGAATTCCAAATGCTCGTACTTCATGACGAACGAGATCACATCCCCCCCGACCCCGCACCCAAAACAATGGAAGATCTGTTTCGTCGGGTTCACCATGAACGACGGGGTTTTCTCCGAATGAAACGGGCAGACCGCCTTGTAATGTCCGCCGGCCCGTTTCAACGGGAGATACCCGGCAATCACCTCGACGATGTCCAGGCGGTCTTGGATCTGCCGCACCACCGGCTCCGGGATCATGAGACCCCCCGAGGGGAGGTCAGGGCAGCCGGCATCACCCGCGCGACCCAGGGGGTCACGGTGTCATAGATCGCCGGCGCCACGCGGGCGAGGTAGCGCCCGCTCCAGGACCGCTCCTCGATGCTGGCCCGCACAGACTCGGAGGGGAGCTGCTGCAACGTCACCAGGGCCAGGCTCACCACCAGCATGGCGCGGCCCAGCGCCAGCGCCACGCCGCCCGCCTTATCTAAGGAAGGCGCGAACCGCAATGTCACCGCCTTTTGCGCCAGCCGCAAGGCGAACCCGAGCACGAGATAGACGCCGAACACCATCGCGATCAAGATGAAGGCCGCGGCCCATTCATGGCTGAGCCGTGTCCGCGCCGCCACCCAATCCCCGACCGGCTGGTACCATCGGAACGCCACGACGATCCCCGACACCAACCCGGCCGTCCGGACGAGCTCATTCCCCAATCCCTGAGTCGCCCCGATGTATCCGAAGCGCAGCAGACAGACGAGGGCGAGCACGTCAATCCAATTCCACTGCGGCAGCCAATGCGGAACAGTCCCCATATGGTGGGACTATACCACGGCCCTCTCAAAAAGTCAAATTGGTGATCTGAGTTTAACAAAGACTAATATTTCTTGCAACAGATTTATCGGCTTTGAGTTACAACGATCGAGCAGAGTTATTAATCGTGGAATAAATTTAGGTTAGGACCGGGAAAGAGGGGGTCGTGGCGCCGAAGCTCCGCCAAGAGCTCGAGCAGCCGGCGTTTCAGCGCGGGATCGGCCGTGCGCTGCCAGGCTGAATAGAGGTCGAGGAATTCATCCTGCGTCGCCCGCTGCTGGAGCTCGCGCAGGTCATCGTTCGTCACGGTGTCCACGAATGACAGGTAGTCTCGGCGCGCGTGATTGAGAATCAACACGTAGCGCTCGGTCCACTGGGACAGCTTGTCCAAGATGTCGCTGACGGCCGTGGGGCGCCGATGGACACGGTGGTTGAATGAGGCCGCCAACCCATAATACGCCTTGGCCTGGGCCAGCGCGGCCTCCGACTGCCCCGGATGAAAAATGCCCACGTCAATCAGCCGGTCATCAGCGTTCACCTTGTAGACCCAATAGGCGTGCGAGGCGTCATCCGTGCGGATCACGCGCAGGAACACGTCGGCCTCGCGGGTGGCAAGACAGGGGCGGGTCCCCTGCTGGTAGGCGGGATTCATGTAGTCGAACAGGACGCCGGCCAAGTAGGCGTTGACATCCTCTTCGTAGAAGCCATGGTTGGCTTCCAGCTGCAACGCGATGCGGGATTTCAAGACGATCTCCACCAGCGCGCCGTACGCGGCTTCAGTCTCCCGGGTGTGGACATCGAAAAACGGGATGTTCAGTTTCATGGCATCACTCGAGGGCGCGCGAATCGCGCCTCAGGCGTCGAGCGTGCAGACCGCCGCGACGCCGCCGGGGCGCGGCGACGAAGAGGGCGGTCCGAGGCCCAAGGTCGCCGACCGCACGTGGGGGTCCCGCTGATAGGCCGCCAGGGCGCGGCGCAATCCCGTGCTCGAGGCAAACCGGAGGCGGAACGTGCTGGCGGTTGGGCGGGCGGGGCTGACGACGCGCGCCACCGCCACCAATCCGAAGTGGGCGTTCAACCGCTGGAGCGACGCGGACCGGAATTCCACCCGCTGGGACAACACGCTGGCGGCCCCCTCCGGATACCGAATGACCCCGTCGTTGAACGTGACCACCAATTCGCCGGTGGAGGCCGGCTCTTCAGAATAGCCGTCGCGCACCGTCAGCAACACCACCAGCCCCATGAGCAGGACCACCAGGCCCCACCAGCCGACTTGGGCCCATCGGGCCACGCGCCGGCCCGGCATCACGTGCGCATGGCGCCACGGGGTCCGAGAATCCCAACACAGGCCACGCGCCACAGGAAAATTATCGCCGTAGGTCTCAAATAGACGTTTCATCGTGCGCCTCCCGACACACGCCACGGCCGTTCGATCAGGCTCGACGATCGCTCGATGGCGTCTTCGATGTTCTGGTGTCGTGATCATCCGCTAAAAAACTCCTTGTAAACGTTGTAGAAACATGGCAAAAGAAAAGTGCCCTGGACTCCCCGCCCAAGACATGCCTTTCTACCTTATATAAGAACTATGCCATATTCCATCGGGGATCGTCAAGCCGAGACGATAATTATTTCCCCTCGAGCTGTCGAAGGGTATGCAACACCACGGCCAGCACCGCGAGGGCCGCCGACTCGCACCGTAACACATTGTGCCCCAACGAGATCGGCATGACGCCGGCGCGCGCCGAGTGAGCGATCTCATCCGGGGTGAAATCACCTTCCGGGCCGATCAGGATCGCCAGGCGCCGCGGCACGGGGGGATGCAACCATTGGATGACTGAGTCGTCCTGCGCCCCGACCGTCGGCATGAGCAGGCGATCGTACTCGGACGCCTGCGCCAGGACGTCGGCCAGCGGGGTGATCGGGGCTACGCGCGGCACGGTCGCCCGCCCCGACTGCTGGGCGGCCTCACGAGCCAGAGACCCCCAGCGACGATGCCGAGCCGACTCCTGGGGGGTGACCGGCCGAACGACCGACCGCGCCGTGGTCATCGGGATGATCGCCGCCACCCCCACTTGCGTGGCTTGATCCACGATCTGGTCGAATGCCCCCGGCCGCTTCGGCACCGCCGCCGCCAAGGTGACGGCCCACGGCTCCGGGGGTGGCCGGGGCGCCGGCCGCACGACCCGCGCCGTGATCCGCGACCCGCGCGACGGCTCCAGCCGCGCCACCATCGGATCGCCGCCCTCGGGGACCATCACCAGGTCGTCCCCGGGACGCAGCCGGAGCACGGTGACAACATGTTTGGTTTGGCGGGCGTCCAGCGTCACGAGCCCGCGTTGCAGTTGCTCCGGCCGAATCACACAGCGGACCACGGGCGGGCGCGCCGATCAACGGTGGGTCGGCCCGTCCTGCGCGGCCTCATCCTCCCACCCGGTCACATGATCGCCGGTAAAGAGGATGCGCTTGGTTCTGGACAGATAGCGATAATCAATCGGGAGATCGGCCTTCGCCTGATAGATCCACTCCTCCTTGGCGATCCCCATCTCGTCCACGCCGCGCGGGACCACCGCATCCGGGGTGCCCCATTTTTCCAAGATCTCCGCCTTGCTGGTCCCGCGGGAGATCGGGGGGCCCGCATTCCAAGGATGCTGCACGGCATACCGCCCCGTCGGGGTCACGAAATCGCCGCACCCGGCCGCCAGCGCGACGACGACTCCTATCAACCACCCTGCCTGTCTAAGCCGACCACACGGTCTGTTCATCCGATTCCCCCGGTAAACGCCAGATCACGGTGCCCGATGGCGGGACCGTGTCCAGCACCATCTGTCCCTGCCGCACCTGGATCGAGACGGCCAGCGCCACGCCCGGCCGAAGCCCCATTGCCTGCAGCGGAAACTTGGCTTCCACGATCCGATCCGCCGCCACGGCGTCCGCAACGCCCGGTCGCGCCTCCCCGGCGCGCGCCCAGGCGGCCGTCGCCCGCCCTTGCTCCAAGGCGATGGTCACGGCCAGCGCCGGCTCCACGATCGAGAGCGCGATCGCCAGCGGTTCCGTCCCCGGCCACGTCGCCAGATCCAACCGCAGATACCACGACGAGGCATCGCATCCCCACCAAATCCGCTGGAGGCGGTCCTGCCCCGGCGCCATCGCCCCCCGGGCCCAGACACAATCCCACCGTCCCGCGTGGAGCCACTCGAAGTAGTCGGTGATGAGCCCATCGATCGTCGGTGTCATCCACCGGGACGGCGGGACCGGACGGCCGGACGGTTCCTGAACGACTGGCGCATGATCCAGCGCCGCCGGGACGGCCAGATCGAGCGTAGTATACACCTGTCCGACCCACTGCCGAAAGAGCCGGTCGAAGGCCTCATCCAACGCGCTGGAATGCTCCGGGCCGTACCACCAGAACCAATCACTGCCCTCGGCGATCAGGAGCGCGTGCAACGCATCGGCCGCCCGCGGGTGCCCGGGGCCCGCCTGGGCGTAGGCGGCGCGCGCCTCGGCCAGCCGATCCCACGCCCAGTTTTTGGCTGGGTCGCCGATCCAGGTTGTCAAATCGCCCCGGATCCAGGAGCCGGAGGCCAGCCGCGGCAGCGTCGCCTGCGCCGGGTACTCGGCCAGATAGTCGCTGATCGTCACGCACCGCAGGGACGGGTCCCGGCTGAGCCCGTCGTAGAAATGCCGGAGGAATGGCTCGCCGTCATCCGGATAATGTTCCCAGGCGTTCTCGCCGTCGAGGATGATCGCCACGAGCGGCGCGGGCCCCGGGGCGTCGTCCCGGATGGCGCGCAACCGCCGGAGGAGGTCTTCGGCGGCGGCCGCCGGCGGATGGGCCGCATACGTGAACCCGATGAGATCGGACAGCGCGCGGTCCCGGAACACGACGGTGAGCGAGGCGTCGCCGCCGGCGAGGCGATACGGCTGGTACAGCGTCGCGCGAGGCGGATGGCCGTCCAGCGATTTCCAGAGGATTGCCTCATCGGTCGCCATCCACTGAAATCCCGCCTGCGCCACCAGCGGCGCGATCGCCTCGCTCACCGCCCCTTCCGAGGGCCAGAGGCCGCGCGGCGGCCGCCCGAAGACATGGTGGTAGGAGACGACGGCCCGGCGCAGCTGCTCCGCCGCATCCTCCGAATGCGCAAACCGCCTCGACGGACCCGGCAACCCCGGGGTGGCCGCCTGGGCCGACGCGGTGTCGGCCACCAACGGCAAAATCGGATGGGCATACGGACTGGTCGTCACCTCGATCTGGCCGCGCGCCTGGGCCGCAACATAGGCCGGCACGACGCGCGCCAGAAGGGCGCGATGGCGGGCCAGCAGCTCCTGTTTCTCCGCCTCAGTGAACGCCGCCCCTTTGGCCAGCAGCCCAACCAAGAACGGGTCGCCCCGACGCCATCGAGGGTCGGTCCAGACGAGATGGAACCAGACGGTCAGATCGCGCAGCTCTTCCGCCGTCAGGCGACGGCCCCGGCCCACCGCCGCCACCAACGAGGCGTAGCGCGGATGCCGGGCGACCATATG
>JACQRF010000041.1 GCA_016206635.1 Candidatus Omnitrophota bacterium | reverse complement strand
GGCCGGGACCGGGGTGGTACACTTTCTTCGTTTGGCAGGCCGCTAATCTCCGCACGTTCTCCGGGCAACCGCGCTGCCGACAGGGTATTCCACCGACACAGAGAGGAGCGTTGTCCCATGGAAGTGGTCATTCGCGACAATCCCGAGGCGATGGCGAAGTTGGCGGCGGAGCTCATCGCCGAGGTCGTCCGCCGCAAACCGAAATGCGTGTTGGGCCTGGCGACGGGCAGCACCCCGGTCGTGACCTACAAAGAATTGATCCGGCTCCACACGCAGGAAGGGTTGGATTTCTCCCGCGTGACCTCCTTCAACCTCGACGAGTATGTCAGCCTCCCCCCCGAGCACGATCAGAGCTACCACTATTTCATGCACGAGAACCTCTTCAAGTCCATCAACATCAATCCCAAGAACACGCACGTCCCGGACGGGATGGCCAAGGATATCCCGGCGTTCTGCCGCTGGTACGAGGAGCAGATCGTCAAGGCCGGCGGCGTGGACGTGCAGCTTCTGGGGATCGGCTCGAACGGCCACATCGCGTTCAACGAGCCCGGCTCGTCGCTCGGCTCCCGCACCCGCGTCAAGACGCTCGACGAGGGGACCCGCCAGGACAACGCCCGATTTTTCAAGTCCATGAACGAGGTGCCGAAGTACGCCATCACGATGGGGATCGGCACGATCATGGATGCCCGCCAGCTCATTCTGCTCGCCAACGGCGCCGGCAAGGCCGAGGCGATCCAGAAAACCTGCGAGGGGCCGATCACCGCCATCGTGCCGGCGACCGTCGTCCAGCTCCACCCCAAGGCGACGATCATCGTGGACAAGGCCGCGGCCTCGAAGCTGTCGCGGGAATATCCCGCCGAGCCGCGCGTCCTGGTCCTGCAGTAATGACCGTGGATGTGGTGGCCGCGCTGCGCCGGGCCGCCAAGGAATCGCCGTTCGTCCGCAGCGTGCAGCAGGCCAAGGCCGCATGGGGCCGGCGGGGGATCTCCGCGGCCCATGACGGGGCCAAGGCCAAGCCCCTCACCGCCGCGCAGATCACCCAGCTCAAACGCCAGGGCAACTGCGCCGAGAGCTGGAAGACGGTCTGGGCGGCGAAGGGGTTTGACCCGACGCGGGTCTGGCATTCGACATTCTACGGGACCGTCGTGCTCGGCGCGTTCCGCCAGCCGGTCGCGCTCGAGCCCTCTCTGACATTCTCCAGCGGGATCTCGCGCTCCCGGCTCGAGGATTGCCACGTCGGCGACCACGCGCTGATCCGCGACAGCCACGTCGCGCGCACCGTCGTCAAGTCGGGGGCGGCGATCGTCAACGTCGGGATCCTCGCCTCGGGGCCGAAGACGGCGTTCGGCAACGGGACCGAGATCCCGATCGCCATCGAAACCGGCGGCCGCGACATCGCCCTGTACGCGGAGCTGACCGTGGACGGGGCGTGGGTGCTGTCCCGCTCGCGCGCGAACAAGGCCCTGCTTGCGCAGTACGCCGACGGCCTGGAGGCGTACCGCCAGCTCGTCACCGCTGATTTCGGGATCGTCGAGGGCGGCGCCGTGATCCGCAACACCCCCACGGTCGTCAACGTCTACGTCGGCGAGAGGGCGGTCATTGACGGGGCCCAGCTCGTCCAGCAGGCGACGATCTTGAGCAGCGCCGAGGAAGCCACTGAGATCACCAGCGGGGCGATCGTGAAGTCGTCGCTCCTCCAATGGGGCTCGGAAGTGGCCTCGCATGGGTTGGTGGATTCGTCGCTGCTGACCGAGCATTCCCACGTCGAGCGGCACGGGCTCGTGACCGGCTCGATCCTCGGCCCGAATACCGGCGTGGCCGAAGGGGAAGTCACCGCCTCGCTGCTGGGGCCGTTCGTCGGCTTCCACCACCAGGCGCTCTTGATTGCCGCCCTCTGGCCGGAAGGGAAGGGGAACGTCGGCTACGGGGCGAATGTCGGCTCCAACCACACCGCGAAGGCCCCCGACCAGGAGATCTGGCCCGGCGAGGGGGCGTTCTTCGGGCTGGGCGTGAACATCAAGTTCCCGGCCGATTACTCGAAATCGCCGTACACGATCTTCGCCTCCGGCGTCAACTGCCTGCCGCAGCGGATGGCATTCCCGTTCTCGCTGGTCAACGGCCCCGCCGTCCGCCTCGAGGGCATCTCGCCGGCCTACAACGAGATCATCCCGGCTTGGGTCCTCTCCGACAACATCTACATGGTCACGCGCAACGAAGGGAAGTACCAGAAGCGGAACAAGGCCCGCCGCTCGCAGTTTGTGTTCGAGGTGTTCCGCCCCGAGATCGCCGATCTCATGGTGGACGCCCGCCGCCGCCTGCAGGGGGTCAAGGCCCCGAAAGAGGTCTACACTGCCAAGGAGATCGAAGGGCTCGGCAAGAACTACCTGACCGAGAGCAGCCGCGTCAAGGCGATCGAGACCTACACGTTTTATCTGAAATACTACGCGCTGCTCGGGCTGAAGCGTGAAGTGGCCGAGCTGATCAAGGAAAAGGGGGCGTTGGCAACACTCCTCACCGCCCCGTGCGCCGAGTGCCCGCGCTGGGAGCACGAGCGCCAGACGCTGCGGCGCGAGCTGCCCGATCTGGACGTGGCCCAGGGCCTCACACTCCTGGTCGAGCTCCAGACCAAGATCGCCAAGGACGTCCAAGTGTCAAAGGAGAAGGACGACCGCCGCGGCGAGGAGACGATCGAGGACTACGCCGAGGCCCACGCCCCGGCGAAGGAAGACGGCTTCGTGAAGGAGACCTGGGCCAAGACCCAGCAACTCCAGCGCGAGGTCGAGACGCTCCTGGCCGCGTTGCCGAAGCGCGCCCCCGCCACAGAGAAGGCGGGCAAACCCGCCAGCGCTGCCCGATAACCATATCCGTTTCGGCATGAAGATTATTCACTGCGCACTAATCGGGGCGCTGATCACGTCGGTCGCGATGCCGCCGGCGTGGGCGGCCCGCGGCCCCTCGTCATCGATGCTGCGCCAAGTCACCGTCCAGAACGACAGCACGACGACCGGGCTGGAAGAAGGGCTGCGCTTCTCCGTGTTCCGGTCCACCCTGCAGACCTGGGCCGCAGCCGCCATATTGGGCATCCAGTTCTTCGCAGCCCCGCTCGCCGGTCAAGTCAAGCCGCCGGCCGATGCCCCGCGCCGCCCCATCGTTGATCACACGTTGAGCCCGCTGCGTCGGACCCTCGGGCCTGGGCCGATCATCGGGTTGATCACCGGGGGCCATCCGAGGGAGATTGTGACGCTGGCGCAATCGGGCACCAACCTTTTTACCGCGGCGGTCACGATGGGATTTGACGCCGTGTTTCTGAGCGGCGAGCTGTTCACGGTGTTGACGCCGCAAGAGCAGCAACGGATCATGGATCTGGCTGCCGCCGCGTCGCTGCCGACCGTCGGGTTCGTGAACGGCAGCTACACGTGGGGGGATCCTCGGGAAGCGCCCGCCGTCCTCCGGCAATACCAGACGTTGACCGGCCAACTGTTGGCGCTCGATCTCAAGGGGCGCACGGTCAGTTTCGCCGTGAATGCCGAATTGCACCACATCGCCGCGGATGACCCGCAATACCCCCGGTGGGATGGCGACATGGCGGGGCTGATGGACATGTTCGAGGACGTGGTCGTGCCGGCCGTTCGGCAATTCGAACAGATCGTCATGAGCCGACGCCCCGGCGCCCCGTCGGTGGTGCGAGGGCCGGTGGCGGATCTGGCCCCCTGGTGGCGGGAGAACGGCCAGCCGGTCGACCCGAGCCCGTCCATCGTGCCCGGCGGGGCGATCGTGAGCGGGCTCCGGAAGGTCGACGGCGTCTGGGTGCCCGCGGCCACCTATCGCACGTCCGCGGCGGAGCTCGCCGCGGTTGCCCAGCCGGTCCAGCGGCGCGTCCGGGCCGGCGAGCTCTCAGGATTCGGCTACATCGTGGAAACCTTGCCCCGCGCGACGACCCTCTTCCCGCAATCCCCTGCCGAGACCGACGCCCCGACGTTTTTCGGCCAGCCCCAGAGAATCAGCGAAGTGCTCGTCGGGGCGGTGGGCGCGATCCCGGCCGATCTCCTGCCGAAATTCGGCGGCGCGTTTGTGCACGCGCTCGGCCCGAAGGCGGCCTTCGAGCAAGTCATCAATCCCGTCTTGCGCCCCAGGGCCTTGTCAGCGCCCCCGCCCGTGAGCCGGCCGCCGCTGCGGCTGCGGCCGCAACCCGTCGCCCCGCTCACCCCCTACGATCATCGCGCCGCCACGTTGACCGCCGTCCGGGTGGATGGCCCAGAGGCGCGGTTTGATTTTTCCGGGATCCGCGAGACGCAAGGGAATGGGACGGTTGTACTCCTGTTCGTCGAGAACGATGTGCCGAGGCGGCCGGGGGCGCTGCCGGAGCCGGGGGTGTTCTACCGTCAGCCGGGGGCCGACCGCCAATGGCCGGTCCGGCAAGGCCACGTGACCGTCCGGGACGATCTGCCGCTGCGGCCGGATCCGTCGCTGCACCATTTTTACGTCGTGGTGGTGAATCATGAGGCGGCCAAGCAGCAATTCGAGGCGGCCATCGCTCGGTTTTCCAACGGCGACCCTACCTATTTCAACCGCAATACGCTCTTCAACCGCCTGTTGAGCGATCCGGCGCTGGTTGAGCAAACCGGCCTGGCGGTCTTTACCGCGACGGCCCCGGACCGGGGGATTCGCGTGAAGTCGGGATTGGAGGAAGTTGAGGTGCAGCGACAGCGGCTGGCCGATCTGATGCACTCGGCGGCCGGCGCGGCATGGAAGGCCGCGCATACTCCGCAAG
>JACQRF010000040.1 GCA_016206635.1 Candidatus Omnitrophota bacterium | reverse complement strand
CCGGCGGTGAAGCAGCGCCTGGTCAAGCGGCTTGCCGGCAAGGACGCTGCCGGGGAATAGGCGGCGGGCGCGCCATCCGGGTCGCCGCGACAATTTCCTTTCAGGGTTCGTCGCGCAGGGTGCGGAAAGTCGGCGTCGGCGGCATCGGCCGAGTCGCGCTATCGCCGCCGAAGCGGACGAAATTACGCGCGCTCCTCACGGCAGCCCCGAACCGCGTCGGCGAGCCGAGGCAGGTCTTGCAGCCGTGGCAATGGATGCGCCCGCCCTTGCGCAGGTTTTCCACCACGGCACGGCCGTCGGCGAGGATTCGGCTCAGCGGGTCGCGCTTGATGTTGCCGATCGCGGTGAAGCCCTCGTAGTCGTAGCAGCAGATGGTGACGTCGCCGTTGGCGAGCACCGCCAGATTGGAATTCCTGCATTGGCCGTACTCGATCGGGTAGTAGTCCCGGATGCGGCGGCCGTTGTGGAACTGCTTGTAGGCGATGACCACGTTGTCGGAGAGCCGATAGGCGGTGTCGAAGGTGCCGCGGAAGGCGTCCTGGAATGCGCCGATGTTGGCTTCGTGCTGGGCGGAATCGTAGGTGAAGGTGTCGGACTTCGCCTCTATTAGCTTGAGGAAATCGGCGAGCGCGCGCTTCATCGATTGCGGCGTCTCGTCGAAGATCGTGGGATCTCCGTGATCGCGCATCCCCAACGCCACCGACAACTTTGCCCGCCAGCCCATGATCTTCTGCGTGATCGCGAGGTCGCATTGCGTCTCGCCGATGCGGTGGGGGCGATCGATCAGCGCCGCCAGGCACGCCGCCACGCCGTCGATGTAGGTCGCGAACGTTCCCTTGTAGCCGCGAATCTCGTTGTGGTGGCGTTCCTTGACGTATTGCGCCGAGATGCGAAGCATGGTCGGCGCATGCTCGAGCAGCTTGTCGATGGTGCGCCGGTTCAGCGTCGCGCCGTTGGTGATCAGGAGCGTGCGCAGCCCACGTTCGTGCGCCATGTCCAGGCATTCCCAGATGTGCGGGTAAAGCAGCGGCTCGTTGAACTGATGGAAGGCGACCAAGTCGGCGGTGCCGTCGGCGACCACCTGATCGAGGATGCGCCGGACGTCGTCCAGGTCCAGCGACGCCTCGTCGGCGTGGCGGATCGGCAGCGGGCAGAACGTGCACGCCATGTTGCAGCGGTTGTCGACCTCGATGCCGACGATATTGAAGCCGAGGTCGCCGAGCCGGAGCCCGCGAGCGTCAGCGATTTTCTGGGTGCCGTCGTCCATCGCAGGTTCCCCGCATGCGAATCGTCGTCTGCCGCCGGTCGGACCGGGCGCGTGCCGCGTGCGGAGGATCATAACACACTTTCCGGAGCCGCCGCCGGCCAAGGCCCAATCGGGCCGGTTCCCCAGCTGCCACGGTTCGCAGCGCCGGCGCCAGCCGAAAACCGTTGACCGGTTGCGGCGCGAATCCTAAGGTCCGGTCTCTCCCGGCGGCGCATCGGAGGCCTTAGGCGACGGGCGCGTAGCTCAGGCGGCAGAGCATCTGACTTTTAATCAGAGGGTCCCGGGTTCGACTCCCGGCGCGCCCACCATTTCCCTTCGGCCGCCGACTGGATTGCCGTAGACTCCCGTCATGCCCATCCTCACCGCCGCCATGAAGGCGCTCGTCCGCGACCACACGCTCGGCTTCGTCGCCACGGTGAATGCCGACGGCACGCCGAACCTGTCGCCCAAGGGCACCATGGCGGTGATCGACGACGACCGCATCGGCTTCGGCGAGATCCGCTCGCCGGGGACGCGGGCCAACATCGCCGCGCGGCCGGCGGTCGAGCTCAACTTCGTCGACGTGTTCGCGCGCAAGGGCTGGCGCTTCAAGGGCAAGGCCGCCTTCCACGCCAAGGGCGCGGCGGAATACAAGCGAATGCTACCGGCGTTCGCCAAGTGGGAAGACCTCCACGACCGCTTCAACGGCATCGTCGCCGTCACCGTCGAGCGCGCGCTGCCGATCGTCAGCCCGGCCTACGACCGAGGGTTGACCGAGGCCGAGCTGAAGGCGAGCTTCAAGGCCCACTTCATGGCGCTGCACGACTGATGCCGTCATCGGTCCTCGCCATCGACCAAGGCACCACGTCGTCGCGCGCCGTGGTGTTCGTT
>JACQRF010000039.1 GCA_016206635.1 Candidatus Omnitrophota bacterium | reverse complement strand
CTGGGCGAGCGGGTCGCCGACCGCGCATGAACAGCATGGACAGGGACGGTTCTGGGGGCGCCAGGTTTCGATCGAAACCTGGCGCCCCCAGAACCGTCCCTGTCCATGCTGTTCATGCGCGGTCGGCGACCCGCTCGCCCAGCAGTCCCCGCGGCCGGAACATCAGCAGCAGCACGAGGGCCGCAAACGCCAGCGCGTTCTTCCATTGCGAGGAGCCATAGCCGGCGCCCAACCCCTCCAGCAGCCCCAGCAGGAGCCCACCGAGCGCCGCGCCGGGGATATTCCCGATGCCGCCGAGCACCGCCGCCGTGAACGCCTTCAACCCTGTGAGATACCCGTCGTGGAAATTGATGGTCGCATAGTAGAGGCCGAACAGGAGGCCGCCGGCGCCGGCCAGCGCGGAGCCGATCATGAACGTGGCGGACACCACGCGATCCACCGGGATCCCCATCAGCCGCGCGGCGAGCGGATCCTGGGCGGTCGCCAGCATCGCCTGGCCCAGCCGCGTGCCCCGCACGAATCGCTGCACCCCCAGCATCATGACCACCGCCGTCAGCCAAATCAAGGCTTGCATCCCCGTGATGGTGACGCCGCCGATCGCCCAGGAGATCGCCGGCAGCGGGTTCGGGACATGGCGGTCGCGCGCGCCAAAGCTGAGCATGACGACGTTCTGGAGGACGAACGAGACGCCGATGGCCGTGATGAGGGCGGTCAGTTTGGGCGATTGCCGCAGCGGGCGATACGCGACGCGCTCAATGAGCCAGCCGGCGGCGGCGCAGCCCACGACGGCGGCCCCGCCCATCAGGAGGGCGGCCGGCACGGCCGCAGGCGCGGCCGACACGCCGGCGGCCAGCCACGCCACGAGCCCGAGGTAGGCGCCCAGCATGAACACCTCCCCGTGGGCGAAGTTGATCAGCTGGATGATGCCGTAGACCATCGTGTAGCCGAGGGCGATCAAGGCGTAAATCGCCCCGATCGTCACGCCGTTGATGAGTTGTTGGAGGAAGACGTCGGTGGGATTCAATCCGCCGAATCCACCGCCTCGAGGAACTGGAACCGGCCGTCCCGCACGGTGAAAATGCCGATGGTCCGAAGGGTGGTGTCCCCTTGCTCATCAAAACGATGCACCCCGAGAATCCCCTCGGCCGCCGGCCGAGACCGCATCGCCGCCAGCACGGCGGCCCGATCGCCCGTCCCCGCCGCGCGAATCGCCGTGACCGCCAGCCGGGTCGCCTCGTACGCGTAGGCCGAATAGGCCCCGAGCCGCCCGTACCGCCGCTCGTACGCCTCGACAAACCGCGCCGCCGTCGGCACGGTATGGATATCGGCGCCGAGCGCCGTGACGTAGATCCCCTCGGCCGCCGCCGGCGTCGCCAGCGTGATCAGCGTCGGCTCGTACACCCCATCGCCCGCCAGGAACTTCGCGGGGATCTGCAGGTCAAACCGCTGGCGAATCAAGACCGCCGCCTCGGGGAACATCCCGGCGAAGTAGATCAGATCGGGAGCCAGCGCCTTGATCTTGGTCAGCAGCGGCGTGAAATCCTTCTCGCCCTGGGTGATGCCCTCGTGGCCCAACACCAGGAACCCCAAACCCTTGGCGGCCATCTCGAACTCGTTGGCGAGCCCCCGGCCATACGTGGTGAGATCGTCGATGATGAACACGCGGCGGGATCCCAGCGTTTGCCAAGCGAATCGGGCCGCGGCCGGCCCCTGGAGATCGTCGGTCGCGCAGATCCGGAAGAAGGTGTCGAACCCTTGGCGGGAGATGTCCGGGTTGGAGGAGACCGGATTCAGATGCAACAGCCGCGCCTTGTGGTAGATCGCGGAGGCGGGCTTGGTGCAGCTGGAATTGAGGTGGCCGACCACCGCCATCACGGCCGGATCCGCCGCCAGTTTCTTCGCCATCGCCACCGCCTGGGCCGGGCTATGCTGGTCGTCGAGTGGGATCAGCTCCACCCGCGCGCCAGGGAACACCGGGCCGTCGGCCGCCGCCTCGGCGATCGCCAATTCCGCGCCGTGGAGCATGTCGGCGCCGTGCGACGCTTGATCGCCAGTCAGCGGCGCGACAAACCCGATCTTGACCCCCGGCGTGGGCGCCCCGCACCCCGCCAGCGCGACCGCCGCCGCCCACAGCAAAATACTAGGGACGGTTCTATTATCCACGGACGCCCGCCGCCTGCACCAGCGCCCGGACCCCGATGAACAGCACCGCCCCGGCCAACACGGCCACCACCAATCCCCGCGACTCCCCTTTCTGCGTGGCGGGAATCAAATTGCTCGCCCCAATGAATAGAAACGTCCCGGCCGACAACGCCAGCAACAGGTAGGCGCCGCGCGGCTCGATGCCCTTGGTCGCCCACGCCGCCACGCCGCCGAGCATCGTCATCAGCGCTGAACCGATCGCCGTCACGAGCACCCGCGGCCCCTGGCGCGCGGCGCCCAGCACCGAGGTCAGCGACGATCCCTCCGGCACTTTGTGCAGGAACACGGCTAGGAACACGAGGGCGCCGACCTGTGGATGGATGGCGAATGAGGCCACGATCGCCGCGCCGTCGAGGAACCCGTGGATCGCCAGGCCGACGATCGCCGCCCAGCACGCGGCCGGCGAAATGACGGCCGGATGACCGCCCCAGCTGTCAACCAGCGCGTGGCCGTGCAGCTCCTCCGCGTGGGTCGGATGCGCATGCGAGGCAAACAAGTTCTCGATCACATACAACCCGAAATACCCGACCAGCGTCCAGAGCACCAACGATGGATCGTGCAGGACCAGCAGCGGGATCAGGTCGGCGACCGACCAGGTCAACATATAGCCGCCGCTCATGCCGAACAGATAGAGGATCGCGCGATGGGACACCCGCAACGGGGTGATGGCCAGCAGCGCGCCGACCAACTCGGCGAGGCCCGCCACCCCGGCCAGCAGGAGCGGCCCGATCACGAGCGGCCCACCGGCTGCACGGCAAAGCTCGTCGACGTGATCCCGGCGGCCCGACAAGCATCAAACACCGTCACCAGCGATCGGCAGGCGGCGCCTTCGTCCGCGCGGATCAGGATGCCGACCCCCGGCTTGCGCTGCGCCAGCTCGACCAGCTCCGCCCGAATGCGCCCCTCCGGGATCGGGCGATCGCCGAAGAAATAGCGCCCGTCCCGCGTGATCGTCATGACGACCGCCGTCTGCGCGCCGCCGGCGCCGGTCGATGCCTTCGGCAGCGCCACCTCCAGCCGGGCGAGCCGCTCCGGGCTGAACGTGTAGAGCAGGCTGAACGACACAAAGAAGAAGACGAACAGGTTCATCACGATGTCCGTGAGCGCGATCGACTCAGCGGTGAGCAGGTAGCCGCGCGTCGTGGGCGGTTTCATCGGGGACTCGCGATGGGAGATGGGCTCGCACATGCAGATCGAGCAGGTCATGCGCGGCGTCCGTCAGGAATCCGGCCAGGCGCTTGATCCGGCTGATGAACGCGTTGTGCGCCATCAGCAACGGGATCGCGACGATCAATCCGGCCGCCGTCGTGATCATCGCTTCATAAATCCCGGACGCCAGCTGGCTCACGGTGACGCGCGCCCCGGACGCTTCCCACATCATGAACGCGCGGATGAGCCCGGTGATCGTCCCCAGGAATCCCAACATCGGTTCGAGGGTGATCACGGAGGCGAGGCCGCCGAGCCACCGCTCCATCCCCCGCACCTGGGCCTGGGCCGCCTGCTCCATCGCCCGCTCAACCGCCTCGATCGGCAGGTCCCACTGCTCGAGCCCCCGCCGCAGCATGGCCGCGACCGGGTGATCGACGTCGCGGGTCGCCTTCAGCGCCGTCTCCATGCGCCCTTGCTGCGTGTGCTGGAGGACGCGGTGCAGGCACTGCTGCCCGTCGTGGGAGGAGATTTTCAGGAAGGCAATGACCCGCTCGAGGACGATGGCGAACCCGACGACCGACCCCAGGAGGATCGGGATCATGACGGGACCGCCCTTGACGACCAACTGCCAGATCATCGCACCGGCATTGTACTGGAATTGCAGGGCCGGCGCAAGCCGCGCCGCCGGGTCATTCCATATGGCGATAGATATCCCCGCGGTGCTGGATGTAATCCACCGACACCAGGCGGGCCTTGGTGTCCACGACGTACGCGATCCGGTAGTCGCCGGTTCGATAGCGGTAGTAGGTGCGCAACCGTCCCTTCAAGCGCTTGATCTTCGCCCCCGCCAGCGGCTGGTGCTGCAGCGCATCCAGCGCGGCCGCGATATCCGGCTTGATGGAAGCGTCCAGTTTCTGATATTCCCGGACCGCGTGCGGTGAGAGCTGGACCCTATACGTCACGAATCTGGTCCCAGTCCACGTAGTAGCCCTTGCGGCCTCGCCGGCGCGCCTCCTCCCCCGCCTCGATCGCCTCCATCGCCTTCCGGTCCATCAGCAGGGACGCCGTCTCCTCCACCCCTTCAGGATCCGAGACATAGAGCAACAACCCCTTGCGCACCATGCTGGACACGGTCGTATCGTGCTCCACCGCCACCCGCTTGGCCGCCTTGTAGATCGCCCGGTCAATCGTCAACGTCGTTTTCATCACCATCGTCGCTCCCTCCTTCCATACTTCCATATAACCATACTTCTATCCGAAAAGCAAGCCGGCCAGAAGGTTTTCGGGGGGATGCCGAGCGAGGGCTTACTTCCCCATCCCGATCCCTTGGGCGCGCTGGAACAGCTTGCCCTCGGTCTGGATGGAGGGAGCGATGATGATCTCGGTTTGCTGGAGCTCTTTGATGTCTTTGGCGCCGACGGACCCCATGCAGGTGACGAG
>JACQRF010000045.1 GCA_016206635.1 Candidatus Omnitrophota bacterium | reverse complement strand
GAGGTGATGGTGATGCCGCGTTCCTGCTCCTGCACCATCCAGTCCATCGTCGTGGTGCCCTCGTGCACCTCGCCCATCTTGTGGAGGCGGCCGGTGTAGAAGAGGATGCGCTCGGTCGTCGTCGTCTTGCCCGCGTCAATGTGGGCGACGATGCCGATGTTGCGCGTGCGTGCCAATGCCTCGTTCGCCTCAGGCATTGAAGGTCCCGACATTACCATCGGTAGTGGCTGAAGGCCTTATTCGCCTCCGCCATCCGGTGCGTCTCTTCCTTGCGCTTGACGGCGCTGCCCTCGCCGCGGAACGCCGCGATGAGCTCCTCCGCCAGGCGTTCCTCCATCGGCCGGCCCTTCTTGGTCCGGGCGAAGTCCCGGATCCATCGCAGCGCCAGCGCGGTGCCGCGCTCGCCGTGGATCTCGACCGGCACCTGATACGTCGCGCCGCCCACGCGGCGGGACTTGACCTCCAGGAACGGCCGGGCGTTGTCCACCGCCTTCTGGAACGCCTGCACGGCATCCTCGGCCTGGGTCTGGGTCTTGAGGCGGTCGAAGGCGCCGTAGACGATCCGCTCGGCGATCGACCGCTTGCCGCGGCGCATCAGCATGTTGATGAAGCGGGCCACCAGCTTCGACCGGTACTTCGGGTCGGGGACCAGTTCCCGGCGCTCCGCTTGACGACGTCGCATGGCGCGTTATCCCTTGGGCATCTTCGCGCCGTACTTGCTGCGCGACTTTTTGCGGTTGCTGACGCCCGCCGCGTCCAGCGTGCCGCGGATAATGTGGTAGCGCACGCCGGGCAGGTCTTTCACGCGCCCGCCGCGCACCAGCACGATCGAATGTTCCTGCAGGTTATGCCCCTCGCCCGGGATGTACGCGGTGACTTCGACACTGTTGGTCAGCCGGACGCGCGCCACTTTCCGCAGCGCGGAGTTCGGCTTCTTCGGCGTCTGCGTTTTGACCTGCAGGCAGACGCCGCGCACCTGCGGCCGGGCCTGCAGCGCCGGGGACTTCGTCCGCTTGAGGTTCGGATGGCGGCCGAACCGGATGAGCTGGGAGATGGTGGGCATCAGGTCCCCGCTGGACGATCGTCCAGCGGGATCCCCTCGGCCGCCGGGGTCGCCTCAGTCGTCTCCGCCACCGGCATTTCCAGCACCTTCTTGGCCAGGTCAATCTCCCGATGGGACGGGAACCCGGTGCCGGCCGGAATCAGATGCCCCATGATCACGTTCTCCTTCAGCCCGCGCAGCTCGTCCCGCTTGCCGGCGGTGGCCGCCTCCGTCAGGACGCGCGTGGTCTCCTGGAAGCTGGCGGCCGAGATGAAGCTCTCGGTGGACAGGCTCGCCTTGGTGACGCCGAGCAGCAGCTGGGTCGCCGAGGCGGGTTTGCCGCCCTTCTTCGTGACGCGCTCGTTCTCGTGTTGGAAATTCCACTTGTCCACCTGCTGGCCCACGAGGAACTCGGTATCGCCCGGATCCTCGACGCGGACCTTCTTCAGCATTTGCCGGACGATCACCTCGATGTGCTTGTCGTTGATCCGGACCCCCTGCAGGCGGTACACCTCCTGGATCTCATTGACGAGGTACTCCTGCAATTTCTTGTCGCCGCCGATGCGCAGAATGTCCTGCGGGACGATCGGGCCGTCGATCAACGCCTGGCCGGCCGTGACCCAATCCCCTTTGTAGACGTTCAGGTGCTTGCCGTGGGGGATGAGGTATTCCTTCTTCATGCCGGTCGGGCTCTTGATGACGACGCGCCGCTGGCCTTTCTTCGACGGCCCGAACTCGACGGTGCCGTCGATCTCGCTGATGATCGCGGGGTCTTTGGGGCGGTGCGCCTCGAACAGCTCCGCCACGCGCGGGAGCCCGCCGGTGATATCCTTGGTCTTGGTGACGACGCGCGGGGTCTTGGCGATCAGGTCGCCGGCGTCCACCTTTTGGTCGTGTTTGGCGACGATGTGGGCGCCGGCCGGGATCGGGTAGATCGCCGACACCTCCTTCTTCGCGTCGAGGATGAGCAACTGCGGGTGATACTCGCCGCGGTGCTCGATCACCACGCGGTCGGTCAGCCCCGTGGCGGGGTCGAGCTCCTCGCGCATGGTGGCGCCTTCCTTCAAGTCCTCGTATCTCACGCGGCCGGCCACCTCGGTCAAAATCGGCACCGTGTACGGGTCCCATTTGACGAAGACCTCGTCCTTGGCGATCTTTTCCCCCTCGGCGTGCTTGAGGATGGCGCCGTTGGGGACCGGGTACCGCTCCAGCTCGCGCCCCTCCGGATCGTGGATTGACACCTGGCCGTTGCGGTTGAGGACGACGTGCTCCCGGCCGCGCTCGACGACGCGCAGGTTGTGGAACTTCAGCGTCCCGGTGTGCTTGGCCTTCAGGTGCGACTGCTCGATGACGCGGAACGCCGTGCCGCCGATGTGGAAGGTGCGCATGGTCAGCTGCGTCCCCGGTTCGCCGATGGACTGCGCGGCCACGATCCCGACCGCCTCGCCCAGCTCCACGATGCGGCCGGTGGCGAGATTCCGGCCGTAGCACTTGGCGCACACGCCATGCTGGGCCTCGCAGGTCAGCACCGAGCGGATCCGGATGCGCTCGATACCGGCCTGCTCGATCTTATCGGCGGCCTCCTCGGTGATCTCCGCGTTCGTCTCGACGACGATGGTGTCGGTGATGACATCGGCGATGTTGTCGAGCGCCACGCGGCCGATAATCCGCTCGCGCAGCGGGACGACGATCTCATCCCCCTCGACGATCTCGCCGACGAGGATCCCGTTGAGCGTGCCGCAATCGTCCTCGCGGATCGAGACGTCCTGCGCCACGTCCACGAGCCGCCGGGTGAGGTAGCCGGAATCGGCGGTCTTCAGCGCGGTGTCGGCCAAGCCCTTGCGGGCCCCGTGGGTGGAGATGAAATACTCCAGCACCGTGAGGCCCTCGCGGAAATTCGCCGTGATCGGCCTCTCGATGATCTCGCCCGACGGCTTGGCCATCAGCCCGCGCATGCCGGACAGCTGGCGGATCTGCTGTTTCGAGCCGCGCGCGCCGGAATCGGCCATCAAG
>JACQRF010000038.1 GCA_016206635.1 Candidatus Omnitrophota bacterium | reverse complement strand
CGGCTCGACGGGCGCGGCCTCATGCAGATCAACCGCACGACGCTGCTCGACAAAGACTTCTGGGCGCTCCTCAAGCGGCACAGGATCGTGACGCAGGAGTTCGATAAGCAACTCCCACCGGCGGCGGTGGAGCGGATCCTGTTCGATCCCACCACCAACGTCCAGATCGGCATCCTCTATCTCCGGGAGCTGCTGGCGCGCCTGGTCGCCCGGGTGCCCGATCCCCACGAGCGGACCCAGTTCGCCTTGATGGCGTACAACACGGGCCCTACCTGGACCTTCGGGTTGGACAACCCGCTCAACGGCGGCGAGCTGCTCGGCGGGGCCTTGAAACTGGCCCGGCGGTATCGGGTGCCGCTCGTTTTTGACACCGTGGCGGCGCGGTCGCTGCAGGGGACGCCGCTCTATCGGACGCCCATCCGCTACCTCGATGAGCGCGGCCGCCGGCTGCAAATCCAGATGCGCGAGTCGGACTTCCGAGGGGGCCTGGACTACACCCGCACCGTGTGGGCCACCTTCCAGGTGCTGCTGCAGCTCGCCCATCCCGATGCCCCCCTCGCCGGGTTGGAGGAGCGGGGGATCGTGCGGCGGAGTCTGCAGCATCTGGCGCTGGCCGCGACGCTCGGGCTTGGCGTGTTCGACGATGCAGGAGTGACGCCGCGCGCACTCGTCCCGTCCGCGCAGGCCCAGCCCGTTCCCACGGCGCCGCCGGCCGGCGACAAATCCCAATTCTTGCTGGGCCCATGGCTGGTGAGCGTGCTCAATGGGGAGCTGGTCCGCTCCAATCTCGCTGATCTTCGGCAGCCGATTCTCCGCATGCCGGCGGATCGGCCGCTCACTTTTGCCAGGATCCACCGAGACCAGATCTACGCCGTCGGGACCGGCGGCGTGGTGTACCGGCTGGATCCGCAAGACCAGTTGCAGCGGGTGTTGACGCTCGATGACGATTTGGAGGATATGTCCACGACGGTCATTACGGACATGGCGTTTGTCGGGGACACCCTCTATGTGGTGGCCGATGAATCGTCCACGATCCCCATCCGGACGCCGCCGGGTGGCGCTCCGGAGTTCTCTCACGCGTGGCGCGTGGAGGCGTACTCCATCGCCGACCCCGCCGCCGTGCGGCGATTGCAGCGTCACGATCTGGTGACGACTGAGGGGGTCGGCCGCGAGCCCGATACCGGCTTACTGGAAATCATCGATAACCAGTGGATCGCGGTGACCGTAGGCGACCGTGGTGTGCGAGTCCTCCGCGCGGCGGCCTTGCAGGAGACCGTGGCGACGCTATCGGCGTCCGGCGTGACCGCCATGCACTCCACGGTCCTCGATGGCGGCTCGGTGCTCGCCGTGGCGCACGCCGACCCCTCGACGCGCGGAAGCCGGGTGACCTCGTGGCAGTTCACGCCTGCTGGGCCGGTCCAACCCATCCAAGCGCTGATCCTGCCGACTGCGGCGCCGATCCATAGCCTCGAGATCGCCCAGTCCACGCTCTACCTCGTGACCGGCCACACACTGCTGATCTACGGGCTGCGTAACACGGCGTGGGAACTGTATGGCCAGCTTGCGTTTGCGGGCGACGTGCATGAACTGAACGTGCTGGGTCGGACCGCCTATGTGCTGCAGCGATTCTCCGATGGCAACGCGCTGCTGCACACGGTCAACGTAACCGATCCCCAACAACCGCGGTACGGCACCCAATACGCCGATCTCGGGGAGGTCGCCTTGCCCTTGGCAGTCAGCAAATCGGGACGCGCCTCCGTCCGCGCCTTCCGGGTGAACGACACTTCGCTGGAGCTGCGGTTCTACAATGGGCAGGAGCCGGGCGTGCGCTATGATCTGCCGTCGAATGTCAATCCGACATTGCGGGCGGTCTATACGCAGGATGAGCAGTTTGTCTTCCTCGTGGTGGAAGTGCCCTTCCCGAAGCGCCATCACCAGGTCTTTGTCCTGCACCATCAGACCGGCCGCCCATGGTTCCAGCGGGAATTGGATCTCCGGACGCAATCGCGGTTCGTGCTGACGGACAGCTACTGGCATGGCGTGCGCGGCAACCAGGTCCAATTGGAATATCAGGTGATCGGATTCGATGGCAGTCTGGAGAAGCCCACGACGCTGGTCGTTCCCCTGGCCCCGCCGCAGGGCGGGCTGGAGGAACGGGTGCCGGAGTGGATGGCGAGGGCGATCCCGACGGGGGCGTTGCCGGGGGTGGTGGGGCGGGTCCATGCGCAGGCGGCGGCGACGCCGAAGGTGGCGGTGCTGTTCGACCCGTCGTTGTTGGCCGATGCGCAGGCCTCGCCGGAAGATCAGCTCATCCAGCGGATCGAGCTGGCGGGCCAGATTGCTCATGCCGTCGGTCATGCCGAGATGGATCTGCAGATCGGCGATCTCGACGAACAAGCCCTCTACGAGGCGCGCGGCTATCGCGTCATCCGGGTGGTGCGGCACCCCGAGAGCACAGCCGGCGCCTTGGCCTGGTCGGCGGTGCCGGTCGTCGTCGCCCAAGCGATGGCAGTCCCCGGCGCGCTGTTTCCGGTGAACCTCTCGGGCTACGGTGGCCTGGAAGACGTGACGCTGTCACGCAGCCTCTCGGCGCTCACCGATCTGTTCGCGTAACATCCGAAGGGGCCTGACCCCAGAAAAAGGGCCGCTTATATAAGCGGCCCTTTTTTGGGTTGACAGGGGCAGCGCGCGCCGGTGGTATAATGCGGTCAGCCCTGCTGTGCGCGTGTGGCCCGGATTGATTCTGAGCCAACACTCAGAACCTGAGGGGGCCCACCTTCACCGGTGGATGGCAGGCCCACTTCCGCAAGGGAGAGGGACGCCTGAACCCGGTGAGCGGTCCCCACCGTGTAGAGCACAGGTTCAAGAATTAACCGGGCCGACGGCATCGGCGGGGCTTTTCCTTCCATGGCACGACGACGGTCCTCTCCCGCAGCCCCGGAGCTGTTTCCTGCCGCCGAGGCCCCGGCGGCCGCCAAGCCGCTGGCCGCCCGCATGCGGCCGCGCACCCTCGACGAGTTCGTTGGCCAGACGCACCTCCTCGGCCCCGGCAAGCTGCTACGCCGCGCCCTCGACGCCGACCGGCTGACCTCGCTCATCCTCTACGGCCCGCCGGGCACCGGCAAGACGGCGCTGGCCTTCCTCATCGCGACGACCTCGCGCGCCCACTTCGAGCGGGTCAACGCCGTCACCTCCAATGTCGACGAGCTGCGGCGGATCATCGAGGCGGCGGCGCTCCGCCTGCGGACTTCGGGGGCCCGCACCCTGCTCTTCGTGGACGAGATCCATCGGTTTAACAAGGCGCAGCAGGATGTCCTGATGCCGGATGTGGAGGAGGGCACCGTGATCTTGATCGGCGCGACGACGCATAACCCGTTCTTCTCGCTGATCGCCCCGTTGCTCTCTCGCTCGCTCGTGGTCGAGTTCAAGCCATTGGCGGTCGCGGACCTGCAACGGATCCTCGAGCGGGCGCTCGCGGACAAGGCGCGCGGCCTTGGCGACACACCACTGCGGGTCGACCCGGACGCCCTGGACTTCCTGGCGACGATCGCCGACGGCGACGCCCGCCGCGCCCTCAACGGCCTCGAAGTGGCGGCGCTCACCACACCGGCCACCGCTGAGGGAACAGTCCACGTGACGCGCGCCGTCGCCGAGGAATCGGTGCAGAAGAAGGCGGTGGTCTACGACCGCGACGAGGACGCCCACTACGACACGATCTCCGCCT
>JACQRF010000037.1 GCA_016206635.1 Candidatus Omnitrophota bacterium | reverse complement strand
TCCCGACCCTCAACCTGCGCTCCCATGCCGCGCAAGATGTGGGTCACCCGTTGCATGGGGCGTTTCGAAAGGGAGGGGTCGCCGGTGAGGGTGGCGGCAAACGGCTGGCCGGCCAGCAAGCCGAGCAGCAGGCGCATCGTGGTGCCGGAATTCCCGCAGTCGAGCGGGCCGGCCGGGGCCGTGAGGCCCCGCAGGCCGCGGCCTTCCACCACGACCTCATCGCCGGTCCAGCGGATCACCACCCCCAGCGCCGCCATCGCCCGCTGGGTCGCCCGGCAATCGTCGGCGTCCAGCATGTGGCTCAGGCGGGTCGTCCCCTCGGCGATCCCGCCCAGCATCAGGGCGCGATGGGAAATGGATTTATCGCCGGGGGCGTCGAGGGCGCCGCGCACGCGCGCGGCGGGGGCAACGGTCAACGACTCCATGCGCCGGCTCAGCGGCGAACGGTGTCGCCTTCTTTGATCTCCACCTTGGACTGCTCGGGCAGGATGTTCGCCGCCGACATGTTCTCGTAGACGCGCTCGACCTGGACTTTGGCAATCGGTTTGTTGCCGCGGAAGACGTCCAGCAACTGGCCCGGTTTCAGGCCGTCGCGCTCGCCGAGACTGACGACGATGAAGCTGAACTCCTTGTTGACGACCAACACGCTGCCGGCGGAGGCGGGGCCCGCGGCGGCGAGCCCTTTCAGGGGCGGCACAGTCTGGGTCGGTTTTGCGGAGGCGCCGGGCACCGGGACCGCCGCGGCGCCCGGCGACGGCGTCACGACGATCGTGTCCGGCGTCGCCTCTGCGCTCATCATCTCCTTGACGCGGCGCTCGAGCGCCTCCTTGGCCTGCCGCAGCTGCGTCAGATCGTCCTGGACCCGCTTCACGTCCTGCTTCGCCTTGGCCAGCTCATCAGCCATCGCCAATTTCTCGCGGCGCTCCGATTCGACGCGGCTGGTCGCGTCATCCAACTGGGCCCTGGCGCCGGCGAGCTCCGCCTCAGCATCGGCGACCGCCTGTTTTTCCTCGGCCAGCTGATCGGCGAGCTGCTTGGCCTGCTCGACCGCGCTCGTCACCTGGCCGCTCAAGGATTGGACCTTGGCCTCGAGATCGGTCTTGGCCTTGGTCAGCTCCGTTTTCTCCTGTTCCAGCGTCGCCTTGGCCTTCAACACCTCTTCCAATTGGGATTCGGCCCACAGGCGCTTGCTCTGCTCCGCGGCGCGCCCCATATAGAAGGTGACCGCCGCGAACGTCGCGACGACGCTGATGAGCACGAGCCCGATCGTCAAACCCTTGTTCTGGCTAGGCATCGCCACCTCTGCAGTAGGGGTTTCGGGAACCATTAGTCGGCGAGTATAACATGCCCCTTTCCGCTTGGCAAGAAAGGCCTAGAGCTGAACGCCTCCGGCCACGGGGCGGTGAACTCAACTGATTCGCCGGTCAGGGGATGGACAAAGCCCAGCTTGGCGGCGTGGAGGAGCTGACGCGCGACCCCCGCCGGCTGGGGGCGGCCGCCGTATGTCGGGTCGCCGATGATCGGGTGGCCGAGATGCGCCAGGTGGACGCGCAGTTGGTGGGTGCGGCCGGTTTGCGGGGTGAGCTCGACGAGCGTCATGCCCGGCCCCCGCGCCAGCACGCGATAGCGGGTGATCGCCTCCCGCCCCTGGCCCGACGGCTGCACCGCCACCCGCTGGCGGTCCTTGGGGTGGCGTCCCAGCGGGGCGTTAATCACCCCGCGCCCTTGCGCGAGGCGGCCGCGGACCACGGCGATGTAGGTCCGCCGCACCGTGCGATCGGCGAACTGCGCGGCCAGCGCGCGGTGCGTCGCATCGTCCTTCGCGACCACCATTACGCCGGAGGTGTCTTTATCCAAGCGGTGGACGAGGCCGGGCTTCGCCGGGCCGGCGACGGATGACAATTGCTGGGTATGGGCCAGCAACCCGTGCACCAGCGTGCCGGTGGCGTGGCCGGCGCCGGGATGGACGACGAGCCCCGCCGGCTTGTTGACCACAATCAGCGCGGCATCTTCAAAGAGGATGTCCAGCGAGACCGCGGGGTCCGCCGTCACGCCGGTCATCGGCGCCGGCGGCGGGACCTCAACGGTCAGCGTCATGCCGGGACGCACCGTCGCGCGCGCCGCGATCGGCCGGCCGTCGCCCAGCACGCGGCCATCGGCGATCCATCGTTGCAGCTGCGTGCGGGAACAGAGGTCGCGCAGGCGGCGGGCGAGATACCGGTCGAGCCGCTCGGGCGGCGTGCCCGGCTCAACGATGACGGTGTGCCGGGCCACGACGGAGGAGCCAGACGCCGACGAGCGCCAGCAGGACGCTGAGCAGCTGCGAGAAGGTGAGCGGGCCGAGCACGGCCGGATTATCGCCGCGCAGGAACTCAACGGCGAACCGCCAGCCGCCATACCCGATGGCGTACCACGCGACCTGCGTGCCCGGCGCGACGGGGCGGCGCGCGCGGCGGATCAGCAAGGCCGCCAGCAGGAACAGCGCGGCGGATTCGTAAAGCTGCGTCGGGTGGCGGGCGAACGGGTCCCCCGGAAACGTGATGCCCCACGGGACCGTCGTGGGGCGGCCGTAGCAGCAGCCGTTGAAGAAACAGCCGATCCGGCCGATCGCCTGGGCCAATGCGAGATACGGAAGGAGCAGGTCGGCCGTCGCCCACCCCGGCAGGCGCCACCGCTGGCCCAGCGCGAGGCCGGTGATCAGGCCGCCGAGCAGCCCGCCATAGAACACTAGCCCGCCGTGATCGAGGCGGAGCATTTCCCACGGCGCGGCACGATACATCGGCCAATGCTGCGCGATGTAGACGAGGCGGGCGCCCAGCACTCCACCGACCACCACCCACACACAGAAATCCACGAGCCGGCCGGGCTCCAGGCCGATGCGCGGCGCCTGGCGGGCCGCCAACCGGACGGCCAGCAGCACGGCCACCGCCAGCAACACGCCATAGGTGTGGAGGGCGACGGGGCCGAGACGAAACACGATGGGGTACACGTCAGCGCCCCTTCCACCAAGCCCAGGCGATGAGCAACGCCCCGATGGTAATGCTGCTGTCCGCCACGTTGAACACCGGCCAGACGCGGAAATCGAGGAAGTCGGTGACGGCGCCGAACCGCAGGCGATCCACGAGATTGCCGACGGCACCGCCGAGAATCAGCCCCATCCCCCACGGGCGCGGGCCGGCCGCCGGCCGGCCTCGGGCCGAGAACACCAGGATCGTGACCAGCAGCAGCGCCACCCCCACGACGAGGCCGCCCTGCCGGGCGAACAGCCCGAACGCGACGCCGGGATTGCGCATGAGGGTCAGATGCAAAACGCCGGGGACGACCGGGAGCGATTCGCCGGGCGGGAGGGCGCGGAGCGCCCACCACTTGGTGGCCTGATCGAGCCCTGCCACGACCAGCGCGAGCCCGCCGATGCTGCCCGGCCGCGGCATCGGGGGTTATTCCGACGGGGTCGCGGGCGGGAGAATCACGCCGGCCGACCGGTGCTGCTTCTCCTCGGACGATTGGCACGGCAGGCACAGCTTGGCGTACGGCACGGCGGTCAGCCGCTTCTTGGGGATCGGCTTGCCGCAGCTCAGGCACGCGCCGAACCGCTTCTCCGTGATCCGCTTCAGCGCTTCCTCAATCTCGTAGAGAATCCGCTGCGCGTTCGTCGCCAATCCGAGCGAGAATTCCCGGTCGTAATTGTCCGTCGCGGAATCCGCCATGTGGAAGCTGTAGCCGGAGAGATCGCCGGCGGCATCCCGCTGGGACTGCTTCAGCGCGTCTTTCTCGATATGCTTGACCTCCGCGAGCAATCGCGCCTTCTTCGCCAGGAGGAGTTTCTTGTATTTGGTCACGTCGCCTTTCATCGTCATGGCACCTGTTCCTTCGCCGTCAGCGCCTCGACACACCGGGCGCACAGATCCGGATACTCGGCTGACCGGCCGACATCAACGGTATGCCGCCAGCACCGGGCGCACTTGGTCCCCGGCGCCCGGCGGACCGCCACCTGCGCCGGGCCGGCCCCGGTCCCACGCACGACCTCCGCGGCCGACGTCAGGAGCAGCTCGGCGAGTCCCGGCACGAGCGGCTCCAGCGCCGTCCACTGGGCGGGGCTGGACACCGTGATCGTGACCGCCGCCTCGCGCGGGTCGCCAATCACGCCGGCGATCCGCTGCGCCTCCAGCGCCTTCAGCGCGATGTCGCGCACCTCGAAGAACGCGGTCATGGCCGCGATTTCCGGTACCGGGCACACGCCGGTACCCGGTACCGGTAAGGACGGCCACTCGGCCAGATGCACGCTCGGCGTGGGATGCCGCGGCGCCAGCGCCTCCCACGCCTCGTCAGCGGTGAACGGCATCACCGGCGCGGACAGGATGACCAGCGCCTCATAGATTTCCCACAGGGCGGTCTGCGCGGACCGCCGCCGGGGGTCCGCTGGCGGCAATGTATACAACCGATCCTTCAAAAGGTCTAGGTAAAAATTCGACAGGTCCACGGTGCAGAACTCGCCGACCGCCCGGACGACCCGGTGAAACTCGTACGCGTCGTACGCCGCCGTGACCTCCTCGACCAGCCCGGCGACGCGGGCCATCGCCCAGCGGTCCACCATCGTCAATCGGTCCGGCGCCACGCGATCCGCGGCGGGATCGAAATCGGCCAGGTTCCCGATCACGAATCGCATCGTGTTCCGAATCTTCCGGTACAGCTCCGCGACTTGCTCCACGATCTGCGGGGAGAGCCGGACGTCATCGGCATAGTCGCAGCCGGCCACCCACAACCGCAGGATGTCGGCCCCGTGCGTGGCCAGCACGTCCTGCGGGGCGATGACGTTGCCCAGTGACTTCGACATCTTGCGCCCCTCGCCATCCACGACGAAGCCGTGCGTCAGCACGCCCTTGAACGGGGCCGCGTCGTGCACGCCGAGCGCCACCAGCAGCGACGTCTGGAACCATCCGCGGTGCTGGTCGCTGCCCTCCAGGTACAGATCGGCCGGGAACGCGAGATCGGCGTCCCGCCGCGGCCAGAGCACGGCGTGATGGCTGGCGCCCGAGTCAAACCAGACATCGAGGATGTCGTCCTCTTTCTGGAGTGCTGGGCGCTTGCAGCACGTTGGGGGTGAGCCAACCAGCGCCTCGGGCGCCGCGTCGAACCACGCGTCGGCCCCCTGCTCGCGCAACACTCGGACCACGGCATCCTGCAATTCGGTGGCGTACACCTTGCCGCACGTCGTGCAGGTGATGATCGGGATCGGCACGCCCCAGACCCGCTGGCGCGACAAGCACCAGTCGGGGCGCGTCGCCATCATCGCGCCGATCCGGTTCTTGCCCCAAGCCGGGGTGAATTGGATTTGCGCGTCAATCGCCGCGCTGGCCCGCGCCCGAAGATCCCGGTGGTCCACATCGAGGAACCACTGCGGCGTCGCCCGGAACAGGATGGGCCGCTTGCACCGCCAACAGTGGGGGTACTCATGCTGATGTCGACCCGGCTCCCCGAGGAGCGCCCCCCGCTCTCTCAAGATCTGGATAATCGCCCCGTTGGCCTGGAACACCGGCTGGCCGGCGCATGGCTCGAACTCTTGCGTGAACCGGCCCCTCGCGTCCACGGGGGAGAGAATGTCCAGGCCGTACCTCAGATGGCCGGCCTGGTAATCGTCCTCGCCATGGCCGGGGGCGATGTGGACGATCCCGGTGCCGTCGGTGCTGGAGACAAAATCGGCCGTGATCACATTGGCCGTACGCGGCAAGAACGGGTGCTGGGCAATAAGGCCTTCGAGTTCCTCACCCAGATTTGATGCGACGATGGTGGGAGTCTCGCCCCAACCCAGCCGTGCCCGCAATGGCTCGATGAGCGCCTTCGCCACGAGCCAGCGTTCACCGGATGCCGTCTCGACGATGGCATAGGTCAGCTCGGGATGTAATGCGAGGCCGACGTTCGCCGGCAAAGTCCACGGTGTCGTGGTCCACACCACGACGGCCACCGGACGATCACCTGCTAGCGCCGGCCACTGTTTGCGGACGTGGGCCGGAGGAATGGTGAATCGGACATAGATGGAGTCGGAGGTTTTGGTCTCGTATTCCAACTCCGCATCGGCGAGCGCCGTCTCGCACTCCGCGCACCACGGCACCGGCTTCAGCCGCCGCTCGATGAACCCCTGCCCGTACAGCGCGAAAAAGCATTCCGCGATCGCGGCTTGATAGTCGTGGTCCATGGTCAAATACGGCCTGGCCCAGTCGCCGGAGATCCCCAGCCGCTGGAACGCCGCGCGCTGCACGCCGACGTATCGTTCGGCATAGGCGCGGGCCTGCTTCCGGAAGGAACCCCGCGGCGCCTCGTCCTTCCGCTTGCCCATCTCCTTGAGGAGCGCATGTTCGATCGGGAGGCCGTGGCAATCCCAGCCGGGGACATACGGGGCGTCGTACCCGCGCATCGTTTTGTAGCGGACGATGATGTCCTTCAGGACCTTATTCAGCGCATGGCCGATGTGGATGTCACCGTTGGCGTATGGCGGCCCATCATGCAGGATGAACTTCGGCGCCCCGCGCCGGCGGGCGCGGATCTGCTCGTACAACGTGGCGGCGGTCCACTGGGCCAAGCGCTCCGGCTCCCGCGCCGGCAGGTTGGCCTTCATGGGGAACGTCGTCTTCGGCAGGTTCAGGGTAGCCCGGTAATCGCCCATGGCTGAGCCGCGCGCTACAATCGCTCGATGAGCCGCGTGATCAGACGGGTGATCTTCGGCTCGGCGTCAGTGGCCACGCGGATAACGTCTTCGACGGTGGTGGGCTTCAACGTCTCGGGGATGCAGCGATCAGTCACGCAGCTGATCCCGAAGAGGCGGAACCCGGCGTGCACGCCGACGAGCACCTCCGGCACCGTGGACATCCCGACGACGTCGGCCCCGATCCGCCGCAGGAAGGCATACTCCGCGCGCGTCTCGAGATTCGGGCCGGTCACGGCGACGTAGACCCCTTGGTGCATCCGGATCTGCTCCTCGCGGGCGATCTGCGCGGCGAGCCCAAGCAACGCCGGGTCATACGGCGCCGAGAGATCGGGGAACCGGACCCCCAGCCGCTCGTCATTCGGGCCGATCAACGGATTGCCGTTCATGAGATTGATGTGGTCGGCGATCGCCATCAGATCCCCCGGCTGGTAGTCGGGGTTCATCCCGCCGCAGGCGTTCGAGACGATCAAGACCTTCGCGCCGAGGGCCCGCAGCACGCGGACCGGATAGGTCACCTGCTGGAAGGTATAGCCCTCGTACGCATGGAAGCGGCCTTCCATGGCCGCCACCGTCTTGGCGCCCAGCGTCCCGACGACGAGCTCCCCTTTGTGGCTCTCCACCGTCGAAACCGGGAAGTGCGGGATCTTCGAGTAGGCCAACCGCTGCGGGGACTCGAGATGCTCCCCCACCCGGCCAAGCCCGGTGCCGAGGATCACCGCCACCTCCGGCGTCAGCGTGATCGTCCGTCGGATCGCGGCGAGACTCTCCTGGATCTGGTCGTAGAGGCCGGCGCTCATCGCAGACGCACGCTCAGGTCCAGCAAGGTCGTCACGAGGAATTTCTGGAGGAAAAAGATCAGCAGGAACGCCAGGATCGGGGAGATATCCACCCCAATTTTCCAGGCCGGCACCAGATGGCGGATCGGGTCCAGGATCGGTTCGGTGGCCGCATAGAGGAAGCGGACAATCGGGTTCTCGGGGTCGGGGTTGACCCAGCTGATGAGCGCGCGGATCAGGACCAGCCAATAGATGATCGTCAGCAGAATTGACAAGATCTGCGCGGCCGCCGAGAGAAAGTTGCCGAGGACGAACATCAGGCAGTCGCCTCCAATTGGGCGGAGCGGCGGGCCGCGGCGCGGATCCCCGCCACCACGCCGGCCTGAACGCCAGACCGCTCAAACGTTCGCAACGCGGCCTCCGTCGTGCCACCCTTCGACGTCACGCGCGCCCGCAGCACTGCCGGCGGCTCGCCGGTGCAGGCGGCCAATTGCGCGCTGCCGAGAACCGTGTGCCGCACCAACCGCTCCAGGGCGGCGGCCGGCACCTTGAGCCTCCGCCCCGCGGCAAGCATCGCCTCCATGAGAGAGAACACGTAGGCCGGCCCGCTGCCGCTGAGCGCCGTGACCGCGTGGAAGTGGCGCTCCGGCAGCTCCAGCGTCTCGCCAAGCGCGCGGAAGATCGCGCGGGCGGCCGCCACGTGCGCCGGGCGCGCGGCGCGGCCCCGGCACAACACGGTGATCCCCTGCCCGATCTGCGCCGGCATATTGGGCATCGCCCGCACCACCGGCACGCGAACTGGCAGCCGCCGCTCGATCCAACGCGTGGAGCGGCCGGCCGCGATGGAGATCACGAGCTGCGCCGGCGACAGCGCCGGGGCGATCTCCCGCAATACCGCCGGCATCTCCTGCGGCTTGACGGCCAGCAGCAGGATCTCGCTGGCCCGCGCGAGCGCCACGTTCGAGCCGGCCGCGTGGATCGTCAGCCGGCGCAGCGCCGCGCGGCGCGCCGGCGACGGATCGGCGCCGAGCAGCCGGCCGGGCGCCGCCACGCCGGCGTCCACGAG
>JACQRF010000036.1 GCA_016206635.1 Candidatus Omnitrophota bacterium | reverse complement strand
TGATGACGTTCTGCCCCGTATACTTCGGGGCGGAGCCGCCGATGGGCTCGAACATCGAAACGCCCTGGGGGTTGAGGTTGCCGCCGGCGGCGATCCCCATGCCCCCCTGGATCATCGCCCCGAGGTCCGTGATGATGTCGCCGAACATATTGGTCGTCACGATCACGTCGAAATTCTCCGGGCTTTTGACCATCCACATGCAGCAGGCGTCCACATGGGTGTACTCCTGCTTGACGTCGGGGAACTCGCGGCCGACCTCCTCGAAGACGCGCAGCCACAGATCGTGGGCGTAGGTCAGCACGTTGGTTTTGGCGCAGAGCGTCAGTTTCTTCCGCCGATTGCGCGCGCGGGTGAGCTGGTAGGCGTACCGGATGCACCGCTCCACCCCCTTGCGGGTGTTGATGCTGAGCTGGGTGGCCACCTCGTCGGGGGTGCCTTTCTTGAAGAAGCCGCCGACGCCCACGTAGAGGTCCTCGGTGTTCTCGCGCACCACGACGAAATCAATCTGCTCCGGCGTCTTGTCCTTGAGCGGCGTCCAGACGCCGGGGTACAGCTTCACCGGCCGCAGGTTGATGTATTGGTCCAGCGAGAACCGGAGTTTGAGCAGCACCTCCCGCTCCAGGATGCCGGGCTTCACGTCGGGGTGGCCGATGGCGCCGAGGAAGATCGCGGAGCAGCGGCGCAGCTCGGCGACGGCCGCATCCGGCAATGTCTCACCGGTTTTGCGAAAATGCTCCCCGCCGAACGGATAGGTGACCGTGTCATAAGGGAAGTTGGTCAGCCGGGCGGCGGCATCCAAGACCTTGAGGCCCTCGCGCACCACTTCCGGGCCGGTGCCGTCGCCGGGAATCACCGCGATCGTGTGGCTCATCCCTTGACCCCTTCCCGCTCTCCAGCGGGGAGCGGGAGTCCGGAGGACAGGTGCGGGGGCGGGGAGACGACCCCCGTCGTTGGGCTCGAGGCGGTGGCGTACGGCTTTTTCGGAATGCGCCCGGCGAGGTAGGCGAGACGCCCCGCCTCGACCGCCAGCCGCATCGCGCGCGCCATCGCGACCGGGTCTTGCGCGCCCGCGATCCCGGTGTTCATCAGCACCCCGTCAGCCCCGAGCTCCATCGCAATGGCGGCGTCGGAGGCGGTGCCGACCCCGGCATCCACGATCACCGGGATCGAGACGCTCTCGATCAGCAGCCGGATCGTCAGCGGGTTCAGCACCCCCTGCCCCGAGCCGATCGGCGCCGCCAGCGGCATCACGCACGCCGCGCCGGCCGCCTGAAGCTTCCTGGCGACGACCACGTCGTCGTTGGTGTACGGCATGACGACAAATCCTTCGTTGACCAAGACGTTGGTGGCGTGGATCAACGCCTCGGTGTCTGGCATCAGCGTTTTTTCATCCCCGATGACCTCGAGCTTCACGAGATTGGAGAATCCCGCGGCGCGCCCGAGCCGCGCCGCGCGGATCGCGTCGTCGGCGGTGTAACAGCCGGCGGTATTCGGCAGGATGAGGTATCGGTCGGTCTCAATCCAGCCCAGGAGCGATTGTTGGGAGCGGTCGTTGAGGTCCACCCGGCGGACCGCGACCGTCACCATCTGGGCGCCGGAGGCGTCATGCGCCGCCCGCATGATGTCGAAGCTGGCGTATTTCCCCGTTCCGACGATCAGCCGGGAGGTGAGCCGGTGGGACCCAATGACCAGCGGGGTGTCGTTCATAGTCCTTGGTGGCGCCGGAGCGCCACATCAATGAGCGCCATGAGCTCCGGGTACCCGCCTTCCTTCGTGAAGAACCCGGAGATCCCGAGCTGCCGGGCCCTGGCGATCGTCTGGTCTTCCGGGAACGCCGTGATCAGGATGACCGGCAGGTTCCGCTGCATCGCCCGGATTTGCTTGAGGACGGTCAGGCCGTCGGTCGGCGGCAAGTGGATGTCCAGGAAGACGATGGCGACCGATTCGCGCTGCAGGATGGCCAAGGCTTCGTCCCCGCGGCCGGCCTCCAGCACGGCGTAGCCTTTCGCGCGCAGCGCGGCCCCCACCGTGTCCCGGAAATCCGGATCGTCATCCACCACGAGGAGGCGGGCCGGGCCCGTCCGCGGCCCGGACGCGACGGCCCCCCGCTCGATCGGCAGCCACACGGTCCAGGTCGTGCCGACGCCGGCCTGGCTGGTGACCGTCAAGCGCCCTTGATGCAGCTCGATGATCCCCTTGGCCAACGAGAGCCCCAGGCCGAAGCTGTGGGCGTCGGCTTTTCCGTCGGCGGGCAGGCGCCGCTCAAACAACTGGTCCAGCTCTTCCGGGTAGAGGCCGGCCCCGGTATGCACGATGAGAATCTCCACCCACGGGTCGCGCGGTTTGACCTCGACCGTGATGCTCCCGGCCGGCGGCGTCGTGCCCAGCGCGTGATCGAGCAGATGGGCGATGGCTTGCCCCAACCGGACCGGATCGAACGCCGCCGGCGGCGTGCCGTCCACCGCCCGATAGGTGAGCGCGAGCCCTTTGGCCGCCGCCGCGGCGCGCGCCTCATCCACGACGCGCCGCACCGTCTCATCCACGGACCCCGGTGTGCGGAGCAGCCGCATGGTGCCGGCGTCCAGCCTGGCGGTGTCGAGAAAATCGCCCAATACCTTGGTGACGAGCTGGAGGTTGCGCTCGGCAATGGCCAGAAACTTCTTCTGCGTATCGTTCAACGGGCCGGTGCCGGGTTCCCGCAGCAGGCTCAGCGCCTTCTCCGTCGTAATCAGCGGGGCTTTCAGGGCGTGCGCCACCTCGGAGGTCCCGAGCGCGGCCGTCACAAAGTCAGCCATAATGGGCTAGTGTATCAAAAAGCTGGACGTTATGAAATGCGTAAACGTCGTAGTGGCCCCGGCTCGCGTCACCCGTGGCCACTACGACATGGTTTGTGGGGTGATCGCGCTGGCGAGGAGCGTGCGGGTGTACGGGTGCGTGGGGTGTTGGAAGAGCGCGGGGTTGCCCCCTTCTTCGACGATGCGCCCCCGGTGCATGACGAGGATGCGGTGCGCGACGGCGCTGACCAGGCCCAAGTGATGGGAGATGAATAGGTAGGCGATCCGGTGGTCGGCCTGCAGGCGCAAGAGGAGTTCGAGGATTTGGCGTTGGACCGAGAGGTCGAGCGACGCGACCGGCTCATCGCAGATGATGACCGACGGGCGCAGGACCAGCGCGCGGGCGATCGCCACCCGCTGGCGCTGGCCCCCGCTCAACTCGCGCGGGTAACGGGCTGCCAGCGCCGGATCCAGGCCGACGACGGTCAGCCAATGGGCCGCCTGCTCGCGCAGCGCCCCCCCGGCGGCCAGGCGGTGGATCCGCAGCGGCTCCGCCACCGTGTCGCCGACCCGCCAGCGCGGGTCGAGACTCAAGAGGGGGGATTGAAACACCATTTGGACCGAGCGGCGAAACCGCCGGGCGTCGTCTGGCGGTAGCGCCGCGAGCGAGCGACCTTCAAACTGCACGTCGCCGGCCGTTGGCGCCAGGAGGCCGGCCAGCAGATGGGCGAGCGTGGTCTTGCCGCTGCCGGATTCCCCGACGAGGCCGACGGTTTCCCCCTCGGCGATCGCCAGGTCCACGCCGTCCACGGCGCGCGTGGCGGCCGCCGCCCGCGCCCAGCCGGCACCGTTTCGATAACACTTCGTCACGCCACGCGCGGCCAGCAGCGGCGTCACGACGCGGGAACCGTCCATCGCCCGGCCCCGATGACCGGCATTGCGCGCAGCAGCGCGCGGGTCTGCGGATGTTGCGGCGCTCGATAGAGCTGAGCCGTGGGGGCATTTTCCACGATGCGGCCGCCGGCCATCACGGCGACCCGGTCGGCGATCGGCGCGACCTGTTGCAGATCGTGGGTGATCAACAGGATGCCGGTCCCGGCGGCGCGCCGTTCTTGCAGCAGTGCGAGGATGTGCGCTTGGGTCGTCACGTCCAGCGCCGTCGTCGGCTCGTCGGCGAACAGCGCGGCCGGGTTGAGGATCGTCGCCATGGCCAGCAGCGCGCGCTG
>JACQRF010000002.1 GCA_016206635.1 Candidatus Omnitrophota bacterium | reverse complement strand
GTCGGAAAGTGCGTATCACGCGATCGGAGATCTTCTGGCCTCGTATGGCTTTGTTCACCACCTGCGTCAATGCGATGCGATCGACATACACGATGCGCCGCGCCGACGGCTGATCCGGTATATCGCTGTAGTACATCCATGGGATGAGCGATTGGCCGGCCACCTTTTCAGCTTCGGCCTCATAAGAGAGCGCCAAGTCCAGGATGTGAATGATCTTTCCTCCGGGCCGCAAGACCCGGGCCATGGCGGCAAGCGCCGCAGGAAGTTGTGATTGTGGAATCGCATCCAATACCGAGAGGCCAATCACGGCATCCACAGACTCATCCGGGATCTCCGGCAACGCAGGCAATGTGGCAATCTGTCGCTGGGTCTCAAACTGACGAGAAGTGGGTAATTGATCCTCGTGGCGATCGGTTTCGATCCACGTCACGCCAGACGGAAGTTGCTCGCCAACGAGCGCGCGCAAGTGGCCACTGTGCCCTGCGCCGACCTCGAGGACGGTGCCCTGGGTTGGCAACTGGGGGACGACGTGGCGCTGGATGACTTGCCGAAGCGCCGGGAGGGCCCAGTGGGTGTCCCTTTCCAAGAACACGGCTCTAGGGGCGGCAGCTCCCGCACCAGGGACCGAGGGGGTAGTCGGATGTTCCTCATCGCTTGCCGCCCCAGATTCCTCGAGGCCGGTGAGGGAGCGATCGAGTTCGCGCGTGAGGCCGGGGCGCTCGGCGTTGCGGGGGCGGAGGGCATAGACAGGGGACGGGCCGGGCCCGAGCGACGGGCCCAGCGCGAGCTGGAGCGCGAGCAGTCCACTGAGGAGGCGTGCGCAGAGGCACCCTGGCCGAGGATGCATAAGGGAAGTATGCCCGATTACCAGCCGTGACGTCAAGCGGTTAAACTAGATTTATGTACGTTAACTTCTTGGCGTTCGCATGACTATATGCAACTAGATTTGCGTTTGGTAGCACTGGATGCAACCAGAGGTGGGAGATGTCAGACCCCGGCAACGAGGAAAGTCCTCAGGTGAACTCGAGGAGGATTTCGTCCAGGCGGGGGATGCCGCCGCTCTCGCCGGCCTTGTCGGTGAGGCCGTGGAGCCGCGACTCGTAGGTGGGGCGCTCGTGCTGGTAGAAGATGCCGAGGTGGATCTTGGAGCTGTCGAGCGCCAGCTCGAACGCCTTGGCGCGGTTGGTGCGGTCGTGGTCCTCGGGGATCGCGGCCAACTGCGGCGGGAGCTCCTTGTAGGTGTTGTAGAACGTGATGCAGGGGCTGATGACGTTGATGAGGGCGAAGCCACGGTGGTCCATCGCCTTCGTGATGATCTCCGCCAGCTCCTTCGCCTTCCCCGAGTAGGCGCGCGCCACGAACGAGACGTCGTAGGCGATCGCCATGGCGATCGGGGTGAGTGGGATCTCCGTCGTCCCGTACGGCGAGGCGTGCGTTTTCATGCCCGCCGGCGAGGTCGGCGAGCTCTGCCCTTTCGTCAGCCCGTACGTCCCGTTGTCCATCACGATGTACTTGATGTCCGGGTTGCGGCGCGCCGTGTGCGGGATGTGCCCGCCGCCAATGGCGTAGGCGTCGCCGTCGCCGCCGACCGCGATGACGGTGAGGTTCGGATTGCCGATCTTAATGCCGGTGGCGATCGGCAGGACGCGGCCGTGCACGGTATGGAAACCGTACGACTTCACGTACGGCGGCAGGCGCCCGGAACAGCCGATCCCCGACGCGAAGACGAGGTTTTTCGGGTCTACGTCCTTCGCGGAGAGGGCGTTGCAGATGGCCTGCAGCACCCCGAAATCCCCGCAACCGGGGCACCAGACCGGCTCGATCTTCGTCTTATATTCCTGCGCGCTGATCTTGGGCATGGCCGTCAAACCGCCTTTTCGATGGTGGAAAGGATTTCCTGCGGGGCGAACGGGACGCCGCCGCACCGATTCACCTGGACGTACTGCAGGCCGTGGTTGAAGTGCTGCTTCAGCACGTTGGCGAACTGACCGTTGTAGTTGAGCTCGGGGACGATGAGCGTTTTCACGCCGTGGCTCGTGAGCCAGTGCTGGATCGCCTCGACCGGGAGCGGGGCCAGCAACTTCGGGTGGAACGCCGTGACCTTGAGGCCGGCCCCATTGGCCTTCGCCACCGCCTCGCGGATGACCCCCTCGGACGAACCCCAGCCCATCACCCCGACCGGCGCCGGCCCCTCAGTCCCGTAGGTCTTGGAGATCCCCGGCTCGCGGGTGGCGCCGAGCAGCTTCTGGTGCCGCTTGGCCACCATCTTCGTGTGGTTCTCCTGGTCGTAGTTGAGCGTGCCCTGCTCCGTGTGCTCGAGGCCGGTGGCGGAGTAGAACGCGTCGGCCATCCCCGGCACCCCCATCGGCGACACGCCATCCTCGGTCATCTTGAACCGCCAGTACGGCTGCTGGAGCTCCGCCGTCGTCGGGGTGCGCCGCGACTCGATGGCGACCCCCGTCAGATCGGGCTTCAACACGGTGGCCTTGCGCTGGGCCAGGTACTGGTCGGTCAGGACGACGACCGGGCACTGGAACCGCTCGGCGAAGTTGAACGCCCGGATCATCCCGTAGAAGCAGTCCTCGACGCTGGAGAGGGCCAGCACGATGCGGGGGGAGTCGCCGTGGCCGCCGTACATCGCGATGTTGAGGTCCGACTGCTCGGTCTTGGTGGGCATCCCCGTCGAGGGGCCGGCCCGCTGGGCGTCCACGACGACGACCGGCAGTTCCGCCATCGTCGCCAAGCCCAGCATTTCGGTCATCAGCGAGAATCCCGGGCCCGACGTCGCGGTCATCGCCTTCTTGCCGGCGAACGACGCGCCGAGGACCACGCCGAGGGCGGCGATCTCATCCTCCGTCTGAACGATGGCGCCGCCGACCTTCGGCAGCTCCTTCGCCAACAGCTCGAGGATGCTCGAGGCCGGCGTGATCGGGTAGCCGGCGTAGAAGCGGCACCCCGCCTGGATCGCGCCCATCCCCAGGGCGTCGGTGCCGGTCATGAAGAGCATGCGGTCTTTGATCGTCCGCGGCTCCAGCC
>JACQRF010000004.1 GCA_016206635.1 Candidatus Omnitrophota bacterium | reverse complement strand
CTGCCGGGCCTCCGGTCCGCACGTCGGCAGCGGCCCGGTCCAGGACGGGTAGTGCTGCCCCAGGGCGCGTTGGAGATCCTCGTAGAGGCGGGGGATGAGCGGGAGGATGGTCCGCTCGAAATAGAACAGCGTGTTCGAGATCTCGTCCGTCACGGTCAGCGGCCGCTGCCGCGCCTCGTTGGTCTGCCACAGGATTTCCAGATGTTCCCGCAGCCGCGCGGTCAGGCGGGCCCGTTCGCGGATCGGCAGGTCAGGATGATCGAGCGCGTCGAGGTCCTGGGCCATCTCCAGCAGGTGGTCCATCGTCGTGCGGCGCTTCACTTCGGTCGGGTGCGCCGTCAACACCGGTTGGATCGCCAAGGATTGCAACAGCCGCCGCAGGCGGGGCAGGGGGACGCGCCGGCTGCGCAGCTCTTGAAAGCAGGCGCGCCCCGACATCGCCAGCGGCGTCGGCTGCGCCTCGTACGCGCGCAGGCGGCGGATCCGCTGCTGCTCCTCGGCCAAGTTCACGAGCTGGAAATAGATCGTGAACGCCCGGGCGATCTTCGTCGCGTCAGCGACGGTGAGCGCGTGGATGGTGCGCCGCAGCCGGGAGATCTTCGACGAGGCCGGCGCTTGGCGGATCGCGGTGGTCTGGCGCCGGATCCGTTCGATCAACCGGAACAGCCGCCGCCCGTCTTGCTCGAGAATCGTTTGGCCCAGCAGGGAGGTCAGGAAGCGGATGTCGCGGCGCAGGGCCGGGTCCATGGCTTGGCGGGCATCGGCCCGGTTGGTCGCGGTGAGGGATGATGACATGAGAAACACAGTATAGCATTCTGTTACAATGTGCGCGATGCCGAAGGACGTGACGGTCTTATTTGAGGATGACCACGTGGTGGCGGTGGCCAAAGGGCCGGACGAACTGGTCGTGCCCAGCCAATGGACGCCAAAGGCCCAGACGTTGATCGGCCGCCTCCAGCGGCAGTACGCGGGGCGGGTCTGGGCGGTCCATCGCCTCGACCGCGAGACGAGCGGGGTCGTCGTGTTCGCGCGCAGCCCGCTGGCGCTGCAGTCGCTCGGCGAACAGTTCCGCCAGCACCGCATCCGCAAGGTGTACCACGCCATCGTGCAGGGCGTGATCGCCGCGGGCGGCGGCGTCCTGACTCACCGATTGGCCCGCGGCGCCAAATGGACGGAGGGGCGCGTGGCCCCCGCCGGCGAGCGCGGCCAGCTGGCGCGCACCACCTTCACCGTCCTGGAACGATTCCGCGGGCACACGCTGGTGGAGGCGCGCCCGGTCACCGGCCGATTCCATCAGCTCCGCATTCAGTTCCAGCAGGCGGGCCACCCGCTCGCGCACGATCCGATCTATAACCCCGGCGCGGCCTTCGTGCTCGCGCGCGTGCCGCTGCACGCGTCGCAGCTCGGATTGCTCCATCCGGCCACGCACCGCCCCCTCGAGATCGGCTGCCCGTGGCCCGACGATTTCTCGCGCGCGGTGCAGTCGCTGCGCGCACAGAAATAATGAAGCTTGACAAGTTGCCCAGGCAGAGCCACAGTGAAGCAGTCATCCCCGTAGGGCCTTGTGCCCTGCGGCCCCCCGAGCCCCTGTGGGCTTGGGGTTTTTTCTGCTTGTCCCCCGCCGCGATATATAGAGCTGTCGAGGAGTGAACATGGTAACTGGCCGAGTCGTGTTCTTGATTGACGGGTTCAACATTTACCATTCCCTTCGGGAAGACCCACGGTTGCGGCAGTACAAGTGGTTGGACTTGTACAAGTTGTGCAGCATTCTGATCCCTCGGCGATGTCAAATCACCAAGGTGTATTACTGCAGCGCGTACGTCACGTGGGATTCGGAAAAGATGCTCCGTCACCAACAATACGTCCGATTGTTGAAGACCACGCCCATTGATGTCGTGCTCGGGAAATTCAAAGAAAAATCTGTGAGATGCCGGTTGTGCCGTCAGGCGTTTAAGACCTCCATTGAAAAAGAAACGGACGTCAACATTGCCATCAAGCTGCTGCAGGGCGGCATTCAAGACATCTACGACTCAGCCGGCATCGTGTCTGGAGACAGCGATCTCGTCCCCGCGATTCGCGGCGTGAAGGAAGCGTTCCCGACCAAACAAATCGGCGTCGCGTTTCCGATCGGCCGGGTCTCGAAGGATCTGCGGCAGGTGGCCGATTTCAGCATGAAACTGCATGAGTATCACCTGCGCACCTGTCAATTCCCGGATCGGGTTGATCTTGGGGGTGGGTTTGTGCTTCAACGCCCGGCGACGTGGCGCGCTTGACGGGGACGAGGGAAGAGGGGTAGACTACCCTGATGCCTCAAGACACCGTGCTCATCTGCGAACGCGATTCCGGACTCCGCGGCGCGTACGAGCTCGCCTTGTCGAGAGAGAGAGACCGTTATAAGCTAGTTCTGGCGGACGACCCCGTCCGCTTGCCCGACCTTCTCCGTCAACACCCCGACGTCCGGGTCCTCGCGTGGGACCTCGATCACGTCGCCGGGCGGCTTCCTCAAACCCTCGACCAACTCCGTCGGGGGCGGCTCCCGCTCCACGAAGCGCCCTTGTTCGCCGCGCGCGAGGTCCTCGCGACCCTGCGGGCCATCCGCGATGTCCGCCCCGAGCTCCGGATTCTGCTGGTCGCCCACGAGTTCAGCGAGGCGTTTCAGACGGACGCGATCCGAGCGTTCGGGCTCCTCGGTTTCCTGAACCATCCGTGGAGTCTCTCGACGACCGCGACCCGCATCCGTGAGCTGCTCGACGGCTCCTCTTCCTCGATCCGTCACTGGGTCGTGCGGATTCCGGTGGCGCCATGACGACACTCCGCCTCACGGTCAACATCAGGGCCACCAAGCAGCGAGTTTGGGAGATCGTCACCCATCCCGAGCGGTACCCGGCCTTCGTCCGCGATGTGCAGGACGTCACGGTGCTTCAACGGAGCCAGTCGGTCGCCTTGGCCCGGTGGAGGATCCGGCACGATGGGGTCGAGTTCCAGTGGACGGAGCAGTGCCACTACGACGTGGAGCAGGCCAGGATCACCTTCCACGCCGTGCGTGGCGATTTTGCCTCGTACGACGGCTCGCTAGCCCTTGAGCACGCCGGGCCCGGCGTGGCCCTTACCCTGAACGCGACGATGGATTGGGGCCTCCCGTCGTTTGGGAAAGTGATTGCCCCGGTGGTGGAGCAGCGGGTGCGTCGGGCCTTCACCATGATGCTGGTGGCGATCAAGCGATATGCCGAACGACATCGGGTGGCACGTACTTATGCGTTTGTGATCCACCCCCTCGACCTCGAGCTGATCCGCGTCGCCTTCCGGGAACCGAACATCGCGGCCCCCCGGAAGGAGCTGCTCTCGAAGACATTCGAGTGGCTCCCGCCGTTCAAGTGCTCGGACATCGTGGGATTGCAATCCCTTGATGGGCATGAAGTGGACGGCGCGTTGATCTACTGCCCGCTCCTGCCGGAGCAGATGGTCGCCAACGGCGGCGCCATGGCGTTGCGAAAGACGATCGAAGCGATCAACGTCGCGGAATCGCTCGGCGTCCACATCGTGGGGTTGGGGGCGTACGCGGCCCAGATCGGCCGGAAGGGGGTCCTGGCGGCCGAGGCGGTGCGCGTGCCGGTGACCACCGGCACGTCGTACACGGTGGCCATGGCCATCCAGGGCATCGAAACGGCGTGTCGGGCCGTGGGGGTTCCGCTCAGCCGCCTGAAGGTCGGCATCGTGGGGGCGACGGGCGGGGTTGGGAGCACCTGCGCCGAACTGCTGGCGCCGCGGGCCGGTGCCCTGGTCCTCAACGCGAGGAATCAAACCCGGTTGGATGAGCTCACCGTCACGCTGAAGGCCCGCGCGCCGTCGGTGGAGGTGCTGCCCACCGCCGAGTTGGATTGGTTGGTGGCGAATGCGGACATCATCATCACGGCGACCAGCACCCCCGGGGCGCTGTTGGATGCCCGGGCGCTGCGGCCGGGGACGATCGTGTGCGACGTCTCCCGGCCGCGGAATGTGTCGCCGCAGTCGGTGGAGGACGCCCACGGCAGCGTGCTGGTCTTTGATGGAGGGGTCGTCAAGCCGCCCGGCGATGTGGATTTTGATTTCTGTTTCGGCCTGCCCCCAGGACTCGCCTACGCGTGCATGGCGGAGACGATGATCTTGGCCTTGAGCGAACGCTACGAAGGGTATTCGATCGGCGGGAACATCTCCGCCCCCAAGGTGGAGGAGATTGCGCGCCTGGGAGACGCCCTGGGATTCCGCTTGGCGGCGCTTCGATGGTGTGAACGCGAGGTCCCGACCGAGACGGTCGAGATCGTCCGAGAACACCTTCGGAATCGAGCGGCCGTGGTGTGGGTCTAACTCTTTACACCGGCAGTTCGCTCCTCGCGTCTCTCGCCTGTATCATCCTGGCCCCGCTGGTGTTGTGGCGGGGGAAGCCCGGTCGGCAAATCTACTTGTTCTCCGGGCTGACGCTGCTCGTTGGTGTCTGGTCCTTGTTCCCGTTCGCCACCGGACGCGTCGAGCGGGGCGCCGACGCCCTCGCCGTCGCTCGGCTCCTCTATCTGGCCGCCCTCTTCGTGCCTCCCCTCTTTCTCCACCTGACCTACGCGATCCTCGGCCGCTCCGCCTTGAGACGGGAAGCCGCGGTGCTGCGGGGATTCTATCTCGTCTCGGCGTTGTTCGCGCTGGCCCTCCCGACCGAGTGGTTTATCCGAGACGTGATTCGGTACGCGCCGTTCTTTGGCATCGTCGGGGGGCCGCTGTACACGGCGTATGTCGGATTCTTCGGTATCACGTGCGCCCTGGGGTTTGTGGCGCTGCGCCGCGGATACCGGGGCGCCTCCGGGACTCGGCGCAATCAGTTGCGCTATATCTTCCTGTCATGGTTCCTGGCGTACGTTGCCGGCTTGTTTCATTTCATGCCCACCTATTTCGGCGTTGAGCCCTTCCCGCACGATCTCCTGGTCATCGCGTTTGTGACGCTCTCGGCCTATGCCATTGTCCGATATCGGATTCTGGACATCCGATTGGCCATGGCCCGCGCCCTCATCTTCGCGGTGGTCTATGCGCTCGTGCTGGGGGCGCCGTTCGTCGCGTTGATGGTCTCTCGAGACGTGCTGCACGATCTCCTGCAGCAACGGTCGTTCGCGGCGCCCCTCATGGCCGTGCTCTACGCGTTGTTGGCCTCCTGCTGCCCATTCATCTATCTCGCGCTGCAGCGGCGGGCCGAGAACCGGCTCTTGGCGGAGCAGCGTCGGTACCAGATCGTCCTGCGGCAGGCGGCCCAGGGGATGACGCTCATCAAGGAGATGGACAAGCTGCTCAATCTGATCGTGCACATCCTGACGCGGACGGTGCGGATCACGCATGCGGCGGTTCACCTACTGGACAAGGAGGCGAACGTCTACGTGCTGCGGGCGAGGCGGGGGGCGGGCAAAAGCCCCTCACCCCGACCCTCTCCCCAACAGGGAGAGGGAGGTGTCGGGCAGGCGATTCCGGTGAACTCACCGCTGATCCAGGAGCTCGTGCGGCAGAAGGGGGCGATCGTCCAAGAGGAGCTGAAGCTCCAACTCCAGAGCGGCGGCCAGACGGCCCAGCTCGTGGCGGCGGAGGGAGCCATGGGCACGATTCAGGCGGCGGTCGCGGTCCCGTCATTCGTGGAGGACACGCTGATCGGATTTTTGGTGTTGGGCGAGAAGCGCTCAGGGCGGGCCTACAGCCAGGACGACCTGCAGGTCTTCGAGGCGCTGGCGAGCCAGGCGGCGTTGGCGGTCGAAAACGCGCAGTTCTACGACGAGCTGCAGCGGACGCAAGCGGATCTCTTCCAGACGGCGAAGATGGCCAGCCTCGGGCAGATGGCCGGGGGGATGAGCCACCAGATCAACAACCGGTTCTACGTGTTGACGATCCTGGCGGGGACGATGAAGGCGGCGCTCAATGCGCTGACACTGGAGGGGGTCGGCCAGGACGTCCGCGCGGCCATCGTCAAAGCGACAGAGACCTTCCAAAAAGTCGAGGACAACGCCATCCGTGGCGGGGATATCGTCAAGACCCTCTTGCGGTTCTCGCGGCCGACCCGCGGCGACCAGAAACCGGTCTCCATCCAGGAGATCGTGGACACGGCGCTCGACGTGGTGCAGTACAAGATCAAGCTGGAGGAGCTGGACGTCTCCAAGGAGTACGAGCCGGACCTGCCGCTCGTCCAGGGGAACGTCAACCAGCTTGCGGATTCCCTGTTCAACCTGTTCTCCAACGCCTACGACGCCATCCAGTCGAAGCAGGAGCGGCTGAAGCCGCCGGACTATCGCGGCGCGATCACCGTGCGGGCGCGGGCCATGTCGGGGCGGGTCGCGCTGACGATCGCCGACAACGGGATCGGGATGACGCCGCCGGAGGCCGCCCAACTCTTTATCCCGTTCTTCACGACGAAGGCGACCTCCGAGAAGGGGACCGGGCTGGGGCTCTTCATTATCAAACGAATCATCGAGCACCACGGCGGGCACATCCAGGCCACCTCCCAGTTCGGGGAAGGGACGACGTTCATCATCACATTGCCGGCGGCGCCGGCGGCCGTGTGATGCCCCCGGCGCTCCTCCTGGTGGATGATGAGCGGGAGGCCACCGAGGCGTTGCAGATGGTGTTGGCGCTCCGCGGGTTCACCGTGCGGACCGCGGCCTCGGGGCGGGAGGCCGTGGCCGCGGTCCAGGCCGAGGCGCCGGACCTCGTGCTGCT
>JACQRF010000033.1 GCA_016206635.1 Candidatus Omnitrophota bacterium | reverse complement strand
CCCTGCCCGATCTGCGCCGGCATATTGGGCATCGCCCGCACCACCGGCACGCGAACTGGCAGCCGCCGCTCGATCCAACGCGTGGAGCGCCCCGCGGCGATCGAGACGACGACCTGCCGCGGCGTCAACGCCGAGGCAATCTCTCTCAACACGGCGTCCAGTTCCTGTGGCTTGACCGCCAGGAGCACAATCTCGCTCGTGCGTGCCAGCCTGGCGTTCGACGCTGCGACCCGAAGACCCAGGCGCCGCAACGTGATCCGCCGGGCCGCGGAAGGATCGGTTCCCTGCAGCCGGGCCGCTGGCACAGCGTCGGCCGCCACGAGCCGCCGCAAGATGGCGCCGCCCATCGTGCCGCAGCCAATCACCCCGATTCGCTGGCGGAGTCTCATCCGAAGATCGCCGTCCCGACGCGCACCATCGTCGCCCCTTCCTCCACCGCCACCTCGAAATCCTGGCTCATGCCCATCGAGAGCTCCGACAGCTTGAACCGCTCGGCCAATTGCCGCAAGGTCCGGAAGTGCGGCCGCGATTCCTCGCCGGTCCCGGGCACACGCCTGTGCCCGGGACCGGGAATGAGCGGGGCCATCGTCATCAACCCTTTGGCCTGTAGATGCGGGAGCGTCCCGATCACCGCCAACAACGGATCCACCGCCTCGGGCGGCACGCCGTGCTTCGTCGCTTCGCCGGCAACATTGACCTCGATCAGGATCGGCACGGTGCGCCCGGAGGCGGCGGCCTGCCGCTCCAGCATCAGGGCCAGCGCGACGGTGTCCACCGAGTGGATCCACGCGAACCGCTCGAGCGCGGCCTTCGCCTTATTCCGCTGGAGGTGGCCGATCATGTGCCAGGTGCCGGATCGGCCCACGGCATCAATCTTCGGGGCGGCGTCCTGCACGCGATTCTCCCCGAAATCGGCGGCGCCGGCAGCGATGGCGGCCCGGACCTGGTCAACCGTGGCGGACTTGGTCACGCAGATCAGGCGGACAGATTCAGGAGGGCGTCCAGCACGACGGGCGGCGTCCGCGATCCGTGCCCGGACCGCCTGCAGCTTGGTGGCAACCATAGAACGGCCAATTGTACGGCGGAACCCTTACCCTGTCAATCGGTTCCAGTTTTATCTGGCTTCGGATAGAGCAAAGGGGGCGTCCCTCAAAGGACGCCCCCAAGCCATCGAATAGTGCAACCTTGCGGTTGCGCGATCAATATACGGCCATGGCCCGCGCCGTCAAGCGCACGGGGTCCCGAGCCGCCGAACGAGCGCCTGCGCTTTGCGGTAGGCGCTGGTGACCTCCGACCGCGTCGGCGCCGCCTCCACCGAGGGATACCGCTCGAGGAGATAGTAGCCCGTCACCTGCTGGACGAGCGGCCGATACCGCTCCAGCGCGGGCGCGTGCGTCACCGCATCGTCCAACAACGCCTCGAGATCATGGATTTTTTTGAGCGACCACCCCTTCGACAGCAGGAACCCTTTCAGGTATTTCTCAAGGGCCTGTTGAAGATGGAACGCGGCATCCTCGGTATCCCCTTCCCGCAACCGCCGACCGACCCGCGCGAGATCCTCACCGCCTTTCTTGAACCACTCGGCCGGATACCACGCCCCCTGATCAATGGCCATAGAGGATGCGCCCATGTTGGAGAATATCGCGGAGGAATTGGTCGCCGATCGCCAATCGATGTTTCAACTCAGCCGGGGTCAACACGACGGGGTCAAACGGGTAGCCGCGGCGGGCCTTTGCCACCAACCGCCGCACCTCGACCAACCGCCGGAAAAATGGTTTAGTGGTCGTCTTCACCACCAATAGATCAATATCGCTGTCTTTGTGGGTTGTGCCCGCCGCGTACGAGCCGAAGAGAATCATCTGCTCCGGCCGGTACCGGCGCTTGAGAATCTCGGTGATCCGACGGATGACCGGCTGGGGGGTTGACATCGCACGCACCATGATGAGGGATTATAGCAGGACCCGTGAGGAGAACCAAGGCCAACCGATCTTCCGCCGCTGCGCCGGGCGCCGCCCTCGGGGGCCTGCCGGGCTGCCACCCCTCGGGCGGGGCGGATTCCCGGCACACAGTTCTGCAGCACCCGACCCCGCCAGAACCGGTACCTCCTGGCCCGCAGCGAGCTAAAAGTAGTCTTCGAGCAACGCCTTGGCGCGGTGGACGCGGGACAGGCTGAGGCGGCTACTCGAGCGGCTGGCCGGTGACCGGATCGCGCAGGGGGAGATCGTAGTCCATCTCCCGATTCAGGAGCTTGAGGAAGGCCTCTTTCAACGAGAAGACGCCGACACCATAGATGAACGAAGGCTCATCAAAAAATCTGGGGGCCGTACCACCTTCACTCGCCGAGATCTTAGGCGCACTATGAGTGTCGGAAACATGTGAGACGCGCGCGGGTGGCACAGCCACTTCTGCATAGGACGGGGCGCCCTGTGTAAACACCAACCCAGGAGGCTCTTTCCCTGGAAATCGTTTCCGGGCCTCTTCACTCATAGCAATCTCCTGCGCGACCTCGTAAATCGATGCGTTGGTAGCCAAACGGTCGGTCCAGTAAGCCATCCCGGCCGGCTCGGCATCACGACCGAGGAGCCACTGATAGTACTGGTTGACCAGTCCCCGGGCTTCCTGGCTAGTGGCGATGCCTCGGCGGACGTCTTTGAGGGTTGCGCCGGTGGCTAAGAGTTCCGTCCAGTAGGCCATCCCGGCCGGCTCGGCCCATCGGTGCAGGATGTTCCAATAGAGATTGTCGACGCGGCGACGGGCCTCCTCGCTGGTGGCGATGCCCTGACGAACCTCGAAGAAGGTCGCGCCGGTCAGGGGGGCCATGAGTTCCGTCCAGTAGGCCATTCCAACCGGCTCCGCATCCCGGCCAAGAATATCCCGATAGAGTTGATTGACGCGGCCGCGGGCTTCGGCGCTGGTGGCAATACCCCGACGGACGTCCGCCAACGAGACGCCGCTGGCCAACAAGCTTCCCCAATACCACAGTCCGGCCGGCTCCGGGCTACGGCCTAAGATATCCCGGTAAAAAAACTGCACCGTTTCATCATGGGGGAAGGAGAAGACGGGCTCCGACGGCAAGACCGGTGGAGTGGCGGACTGAGGCGCCTCTTGCTGAGGGGCGTGTTGGTTCATGGCCGCCGCCTGCGCAGCCATGTGGCTGAACTCTGCATGCTGGCCGTCGGCCATGGCCTCCGCTTGCTGAAGCGTCACAGCGGTTCCTACATCGACCGGAGCGGGCTGACTAATGGTTTGCGGTTCATCGGCCAGGACGGCGCGAGCGGCCGGCGCCAGGACCAGGAAGAGCGCGGCGGCAACGTGCCTACGGCTGGCGAATGGTCTCATACCACTACTCTACCTGGCCGCTCGAAAAATGTCAAGATGCTAAGTTAGATTTATATTCGTACTAACTCTCGCCCGCTCGCCCGCAGCGAGCTAAAAGTAGTCTTCGAGCAGCGCTTTGGCGCGGTGGACGAGGCGGCCGATGGGATGGTCGGTCGCGGAAGTGGCGACGTGGGCCGACGGCGAAACGGCAAGCTGATGCGCCAAGAGACCGATGGCGGTCACCGACGTCGGCGTCACGGTCACGTGCGGGCGCGTCGTCACCCCATGCACGCTCCCGAGCCGGACCGGGAGATTGCAGGTGGTCTCCGCCTGTTCCAGCACCCCGTCCATGAGCGCCGTGCCGCCGGCCACGACCAGCCCGGCGGCCGCTTCTCGGAAATACCGGCTGCCGTCCAACCGCTCCCGCACCGCCGAGAACAGCGCCTGGGTCTCCGCGGCCAGCAGCGCCGCCGCCTCAGCGCGCGACACCGATCGGGTGGCGCCGGCGGCGGTCGGCACGCGGAGGGTATCGTCGGCCGAGGCGGGCGGCTCCACGGAATTGCATTGCAATTTCACCTGCTCGGCCACCGCCAGCGGGAGGTGGAACCGCTCCGCCAACCGCTCCGTCAGGCGGTCGCCGCCCCACGGCACCGCCATGGTCTCCCGCACCGCCCCATCCACGCAACACACGATGTCGGTGTGGGCCCCGCCGATGTCCACGACGATCGCCCCCAGATCGCGGTCCAGCTCCGAGAGGACCGCCGCGCTGGTCGCCACGCCGGGCAACAGGAGCGCCTGCACCTCCAATCCAGCGTGATTGAGGACCTTCCGCCAGCTCTGCAGAAGGCTGGTTTGGGCCGTCACGACATGCAGTTGGGCCTCCAGCTTGCCGCCAAACAACCCGACGGGGTTCCGCACACCGTCCTGCTCGTCCACGGCGAACCGCTGGACAAACTCATGGACGATCTGCCGGTCATAGGAGATGGCGGCCGCCCGGCACGCCGCCAGCACGCGGTCCACGTCCCAGCGGCCGATCTCGCTGCTGGTCTCCGGCAGCGTGATGGCCGCGGTCGTGGTGTGGCTCCGAAGCATGGGGCCGTGCAGGGTGGCCGCCACCGCCGTGACGCGGGTCTCCGTCTGCTCTTCCACCTGCCGCACGACCCGGGCGACGGCGTCCACCCCATCGCCGAGATCAACGATGACGCCATGCGCCACCCCGCGCGTCGGACCGACCCGCACCCCCAGCACCTCCAGCGGGGCGGTGGTCCCCGGCTGCCCGACCGCCACCGTGATTTGATGCGTGCCGACGTCAATGCCGGCGACGACCGCGCGTTTTCTCACGACGCCTCATCTTTCAATCCCACGACCAGGTCATCAAACCGCAGGTCCACGTATTGCGCCTGCGCCATGTCTTGGCCCTTCGTCTGCATCAGCTCCCCCAATCGCGCCAGCCGAGGCCCCAAATCGCCGGGGGCGGCGCGCAGCTCCAACCCGTTGTCCAGCACGAGCGTCACCACCTCGGCCGCGGCCGATTCCATGGCGGGCGGCGTCATCCGGACCGTGCTGACCCGGTGACGGCCGAGCGCGTTCGATCGCTGGACTTCGCGAAGGACCGCCACGGCCTGGCGAAGCTCCGGCAGGGCGCACGATTGTCCCGGCTGGTAGGCGGCGGTCCGCGAGCCCAACAGCAGCACCGGCAAGCCTTCCCAGGCCGTCGGCGAGCCGGGGGCGAGCACCATGCCGTCGGGCGCCACCAAGTAAAATCGCCGGCCGCGCAGCTGGCCCACCGGCGCCCGCAGGGTGACTGAGGCCATGAGCCGATTCGGCAATTCCCGATGGACCACCACCGTCTCCAGCTGCGGGTGCTCCCGGCGGATCGCGGCCGCCAGTTCCCTCAGATTGGCTTGCCACACGTGGATCGGCGGCTGCAGGCGGTAGCCGATCCGCGGATCGGTCAGCCACTGCTGCCCCGGGGCCAAATGGATCTCAATGGCGGACACCCAAAAATACGGGGACCGGTGGATGAACATCGCCAGGCCGACGCTGACCACCAGGCCGGCGGCGGCGATCAAGCTCAGGCTCTTCATGACGGGCACGAGGCGCGTCGCCCACCCCGGCCATGCGGGCCGGGATGCGCGACGCGAGGACCGGGCGCGGTCACGTAGATTCATAGGACCTCCTCGTTACCGGTGCCAGGCCTCAGGCCTGGCACCGCGCAGGACCTCTTGATGTGGTCAGCAGCGTATCCAGTTCCGCAGGCGCCCTAAGCGCCGACGCCAACAACCGTTCACACAATTGGGGAAAGGCCAGGCCGGCGGCGGCGGCCGCTTTCGGCAACAAGCTGGTCGCCGTCAACCCGGGGATCGTGTTCACCTCCAAGACGACCGGCGGGCGCCCGACCGGCGCGATCAGGTCCACGCGCGAGAACCCCTCGCAGGCGAGCGCCCGGTGCGCGCGCAGCGCCGTCGCCTGCACCTGCGCCGTGAGGGCGGCCTCCAGCGGCGCCGGGACGAGATACTGCGTCATGCCCGGCGTGTATTTCGCGACGTAGTCGTAGAACCGGCGCTGCGGCACCACCTGCACCACCGGGAGCGCCGCGTCGCCAAGGATGCCGACGGTCACTTCAGGTCCCTCCAGATATTCCTCGCACACGATCTGCGCATCATACCGGGCCGCCTCCGCCAGCGCCGCCGGCCACCGGTCCGGCGACTCGACGATGGTGAGCCCGATGGACGAGCCTTGGCGCGCCGGCTTGACGACGACCGGGAACCGCACATGATGCGCCGCCACCCAGGTTGGTGGGCTGCCGGACGACACCAGCCCGCCGGCAGCCACCGGCACGTCACACGCCGCCAACCGGGCGCGGGTCGCCGGCTTATCAATGGCCAACCGTGAGGCGGCCACCCCGGACCCGGTATAGCCGATGCCGAGCGATTCGAGCAACGTCTGGACAGCGCCGTCCTCCCCGAACGCGCCGTGCAGCGCGATGAACGCCGTCCGGATGCCGGCGGCCCGCAGCGCCGACGCGCTGTCCATCGCCGGCAGATCAATGAGGCGGGCATCATACCCCAACTCGCGGAGCGCGCGCCAGACCGCCTGCCCCGAGCGCCGGGAAATCTCCCGCTCGGTCGAGGGCCCCCCGCACAGCACACCGATCGGCGCCGGGACCGGGATGCGACTCACTGAGGCATCACCTGGACTTCCAGCTCCAGGAACACCCCGTGCTCCTGCATGACTTTGTACTGCACCGCCGAGATCAGCGCCAGCACGTCGCCGGCGGTGGCCTCGCCGAGGTTCACAATGAAGTTGGCGTGGCGCGGCGAGATGATCGCATCCCCCACGCGCATGCCTTTCAAGCCGGCCTGGTCAATCAACCGGCCGGCGGCCGGCCGACCGCCGCCGGGATTCTTAAAAATGCAGCCGGCGCTCGGCGCCGTGAGGTCCTGCGTCGCCCGCTTGTAGGCCATCAATGCCGTGACCCGCTGGCCGATCTCCTCCGGGGGGCGCGGCGCCAGCTGCAGGACCGCTTCCACTACCAGATCGCCGTTGAGGGCCGCCCGGCGGTATTCGAAACCGATCTCGGCGGCCGGGGTCGCCGCCACCGTCCCGTCGCGCCGCACGACGGTCACGCGCGCCACCACGTCGGACATCGCCCGAAACCCGCCCTGGCCGTCGCGCGTCCCCGCGTTCATCCGCACCGCCCCGCCCACCTTGCCGGGGATGCCGGCCAAAAACTCGCAGCCGCCGAGCCCCGCCTCGCGGGCGGCGGCGACCACGCGGTCCAGGCCGACGCCGGCCCCGGCGGTCAGCGTCTCGCCGTCAACGAGCAGCCGGCGGAACGCCGGGGTATTCAGGCTGACCACCAGCCCCGGGATGCCGCCGTCGCGCACGAGCAGGTTCGCGCCGGCGCCGATCGGCGTCACCGGCATCTCGGCCGACGCCGCCACCGCCAGCAGCGCCCGCAGCTCCTCGAGCCCCTGCGGCTCGACCCACGCCTCCGCCGGGCCGCCGATATGGAATGAGGTGTGCAGCCGCATCGGCTCGTCAAAGCGCACCCGCCCGCCGGTGAGCTCGACCAGCTCCTGATGGACGGTGGTGGCGATCATGCCGCCCTCCTCGACACCGCAGGCCGAGCCGTCAGCGCATGGACGAGCTCCCCCGCCACCTGTCCGATGTCGCCGGCGCCGAGCACCAGGACGAGATCGCCCGGCCGGACCGCCGCGGCCAGATGCGGCACGATGGCGGCTCGCCGCAGCACCTGGACCGCCGAGAACCCGCTGGCCCGGACGGCGCGGGACAGCAGCTCCACGCCGACGCCGGCGATCGGGTCCTCGCTGGCCGCGTACACGTCCGTCAAGATCACGCGGTCCGCGGCCGCGAAGGCCGTCCCGAACCGGGCCTGGAGATATTTCGTGCGGCTGAACCGGTGTGGCTGGAACACGCAGAAGATCCGCCGCCGGGACCAGGTCCGGGCCGCCTGCAGGGTGGCGGCAATCTCCGTCGGGTGATGCGCATAATCTTCGACGATCATCACGCCGTCCACCTCGCCGCGCCGCTGGAACCGCCGGCCGGCGCCGGCGTAGCCGGCCAGCGCGCGCCGGATCGCGCGGAACTCCAGCCCCAGCGCCAGCCCGACGCCGATGGCGGCCAAACTGTTCACGAGGTTGTGCAAGCCGGGGATTTGGAGCGACACCCGCCCGAGCCGACGCCCTTGATACCGGGCGACATACTCGATGCGCCCGCCCGCCACCTGCGGCGCCTGGGCCGTCACGTCGCACGCGGCGTCCAGCCCGTAGGTGCAGCGCCGGCGGCGCGTGGCCGGCAGCAACCGGCGGACCCCGGGGTCGTCGCCGCAGCACACCAGCAACCCGCGGGCCGGGAGCCGCTCGACAAATTGCCGGTACGCCTGCAGGATTTCATGGAGGTTCCGGTAATAATCCAGATGCTCTTCCTCGATGTTCGTGATCACCGCGACCGCCGGCGTCAGATAGACGAACGAGCCGTCCGATTCATCCGCCTCGACGACGACGTGCGGCCCGCGGCCGAGGCGCGCGTTGCCGCCGAACTGCGCCACCTCGCCGCCGACGATGATCGTTGGGTCTTGCCCGGCCGCCAGCAGCGTCGAGGCGATCAGCGAGGTCGTCGTGGTCTTGCCATGCGCCCCGCTGACGGCGATGCCGGTCCGGCCGGCCATGACCATGGCCAGCATCTGCCCCCTCGAGCGGATCGGGGTGCCGGCGTCGCGCGCCGCCGCCAGCTCTGGATTGCGCGGCACGATGGAGGAGGAATAGACCACCAGGTCGGCCCCGCGCGCCCGGTCGGCGGCATGGCCGACCGCCACCTGCGCCCCGAGCTGCCGCAGCTGCGTCATCGTCGGCGTCATCTGGACGTCGGAACCGGACACGCGATAGCCGCGCGCCAAGAGCACGCGGGCGATGCCGCTCATCCCGATGCCGCCGATCCCGATGAAATGGACGCGGGACCCCCGGCTAATTGGCATGCGCGACCTCCAAGACCGCAGCGGCCACCCGTTCCGCCGCGCCCGGCACCGCCAATCGTTGCAACTGCGCCCGCATGGCGTCGAGCCGCGCCGCATCGCGGAACAACGGGACGATCACGTCCATAAACCGCTCCGGCGTGAAAACCCCTTGATCCATGACCACGGCCCCGCCCCGCCGGCCCAGCCAATGGGCGTTCACCGCCTGATGGGCGTTCGCGTGGGGGTACGGCACCAACACGGCCGGCGTGGACGTCGCCACCAATTCGGCCAGCGTGGTGGCGCCCGCGCGCGCCACCGCCAGCGTCGCAACGGCATAGGCCGGCCCCATCATCGGCAGCGCGGCCACCGCGTGGCCGGCCACGCCGAGCGCGCGGTAGCGCCCCGCCACCCACGCGTGATCGGTCGCGCCGGTCATGTGGAGGAGTTGGACGGCGCGACGATCCGCCGGCGCCAGGCGCGCCAGCGCCTCGACCGTGACGGTGTTCAGGACGTGCGACCCCTGGCTGCCCCCCATGATCAACAACACCGGGATGTCTTCCGACAACCCCAGCGCCTTCCATGCCGCGGCGCGCGAGCGGCCTGCCACGCCTTCCCGCACCGGGTTGCCGGTGACGGTGACGCGGGCGCTCGACGGCAAATGCCGGCGCGTCTCCTCAAAACTCACGGCGACGCGGTCTGCCCACGGCGCCAGCCACCGCGTCGTGCGCCCCGGAAACACATTTTGCTCGTGAATGACCGTCGGCGTCCCGCCCAGCTTGGCCAGCAAGACGGCGGGCCCCGCCACGTGGCCGCCGAACCCCACGACCACTTGCGGCCGGTACCGCCGCAGCAGGCGCGCCATGCGGACCGTGGCACGCGCCTGGCGCCACCAGTATCGGGGGCTTGCCACCTGCAGGCGCCGCGGCCACGGCTCGACGGGCACCGTCGCCAGCTCGCCGAGGGCCGGATCCCACCACTGCGCCGCCACGCCGCGCCGGCCGCTGACCGCCACGCACGAGCAACCAGGGTCTTGTTGTTTCAGGAGGCGGGCCACCGTCAGCGCCGGCAGCACGTGGCCCCCGGTGCCGCCGGCCGCCATCAACACGCGCAGGGCCATCAGACCGGCTCCGGCACGGGCGGCGACCCCAACATCCGGAGCGGGACCGGCGCCAGCTCGCCTGGCGGCAGGATGTTCGCCGGCGCCGTCGCCCGGCCGCGACCCATGTTCAGCAGCAGCGCCACGATCATCAAATTGAAAATCAGCGAGGTGCCGCCGAAACTCACGAACGGCAGTGGCAGCCCCTTCGTCGGCACCATGCCGGTCGCCACGGCCATGTGGATCAGCGCCTTCAACCCGACCAACCCGGCCAGGCCGAGGCACGCCAATTGCGCAAAGAGATCGGTCGCGCGCAGCGCGATCCGGACGCCGATCCAGACGAACGCGAGGAACAGCGCGAGGATCGCCGTCGCCCCGAGCAACCCGAGCTCCTCGGCAATGATGGAAAAAATGAAATCGGTATGCGCCGCCGGCAGATAGAACAATTTCTGCCGCGATTGCCCCAAGCCGACGCCCCAGATGCCGCCCGTGCCGATGGCGACCAGCGATTGGATCAGCTGGAACCCCGCCCCCTGCGGATCCGCCCACGGGTTGGCGAAGGCCAAGATCCGCCGCACCCGGTACGGCTTGGAGGCGATCAGGATTCCTAAGACCGGGATCGCCGAGGCCAAGGCGGGACCGAGATGGATCATCTCGATCCCGCTGACAAACAGCATCAGGAACACCACGGAGGCCAACGCCACGGACGTGCCCAGGTCCGGTTGGAGCAGCATCAGCCCGACGAACGTGCCGAGGATCAGCATCGGCGGCAGGAAGCCGTGGATAAAACTGCGGAGGCGGTCCTGTTTCCGGGCCAAGACATCGGCGAGATACAGGATGACGACCACCTGCGCCAGCTCCGACGGCTGGAAGCTGAGAAATCCGAGGCGGAACCACCGGCGCGCCCCGGACACCTCATAGCCCAGCCCCGGCACGAGGACGGCGATCAACAACACCCCGCTGATCAGCAAGAGCCATCGGAGATGCCGGCGCAACCATTGGCAATCCATCGCCAGCACCAAGCCGCTGAGCAACACGCCCAACGCCGCGTAGGCTACGTGCCGCTCCAAGAAATACCAGCGATTGTGATAGACCTCCTGGGCCTGGATCGCGCTGGCCGAATAAATCATCACGATCCCCGCGGCCACCAACATGGCCGTGATGACCGCCAGGCGTTGGCGCAAGGCCCGGAGGGAATGCATCAGGCTGGCGCCAGCTCGCGTTCCAACCGGCTCAAGGCGCGGGCCGAGTCCGCAAACACCTCGCCCCGCTCCTCAAAATCCCGGAACATATCAAAGCTCGTGCACATCGGGGAGAGCAGCACCCAATCCCCCGAGCGCGCCACCTGGGCGGCCGTCCGAACCGCCTCGGCCATGGTCGCGGCCCGGCGGATCGGCACGACCGGCTCCAGCGCGCGGGCCAACTGCGGGGCATCCGTGCCCAGCAGGATCGCCGCCCGGAGGGTCCGCGCCGCCGGCGCCCGCAGGACGGAGAAATCGCTCCCTTTATCTTTCCCGCCGGCGATCAAGACCGCCTTGCCGGGGCACGCCTCGAGCGCCCGCAGCCCCGCCTCCACCGTGGTTGATTTGGAATCGTTGATGAACGTGATGCCGTGCCAGCCGACCACGCGCTCCAGCCGGTGCGGCAACCCGCGGAATCGGCGGATCGCGGCCGCCATCGCCTCGGGCGCCAACCCCAGCGCGCCGCCGATGGCGAGGGCGGCCAGCGCATTGGCCGTATTGTGCGACCCGGGCAACGGCAGCTCCTCGGCCCCCATCACGCGGTATCGCCGGTCGCGGAGCACCAGCCACAGCGCCCCATCTGCCAGGTACGCCCCGCGCACGGGGCGTTGCAGACTAAATGCCAAACGCCGGCCCCGCACTGAGGGACGCCACGCGCGGCAGGTCGGATCATCCTCATTGAGCACCACCCATCCCCACCGGCCTTGCCGCGCCAGCAACCGCCGCTTGGCCGACGCGTAGACCTCGAACGTGCAGTGGCGATCGAGGTGGTTCGGCGTCACGTTGAGCACGCACGCGATGGACGGCCGGAAAGACGCCGCGTGCTCCAATTGGAACGAGCTGACCTCTAGCACAACGGTCGTGCCGGCCCGGATCTCGTCCAGGCAGCTGGTCAGTGGCGTGCCGATGTTGCCGGCGACCACGGCCGGCCGCCGGGCCGCCGCCAGCATGGCCCCGACCAGCGACGTCACGGTTGATTTCCCGTTGCTGCCGGTGATCGCGACGAGGCGGCCGGGGCAGAATCGCGCGCCGAGCTCCAGTTCTCCGAGCACCCGCACGCCGCGCCGGCGCGCCCATTGGAGCGGCGCGGCCGTCTCCGGCACCCCGGGGCTGACGACGACCCACTGGCTCCCCTCGCAGAACGCCTCCGTATGTCCGCCCAACTCGACCGCCACGCCCTCGGCCGTCAGCGCGCGGGCGACGGTTTCCAACGCCGGGGTGCGATCCCGCTCCGTCGCGCGGACGCGGCAGCGGCGCGCCCGCAGGAACGCGCAGGCGCTCTGCCCGCTCTTGCCCAGCCCCACGACCAGTACCGCCTGTCCAGGCCAAGGTCCCATCACTACCGTTTTCCTCCAGAGGTCAACGACTCAGCGTTCATCGCAGCTTCAGGGTGCTGAGGCTCATCAGCGCCAGCACCGCCCCGACGATCCAAAACCGCACGGTCACCTTGTTCTCCGGCCATCCCTGCAACTGAAAATGATGGTGCAGCGGCGCCATGAGGAACACGCGGCGGCCGGTCAGCTGGAACGAGGCGACCTGGATCATCACCGACAACGCCTCGACCACGAAGATCCCGCCCACGATAACCAGCAACAGCTCTTTCTTGATCAAGACCGCGACCGCCGCCAGCGCCCCGCCGAGGGCCAGCGACCCGGTGTCCCCCATAAAGAGCGAGGCGGGATGGCCGTTGTACCAGAGGAATCCCATCCCGGCCCCCACGAGCCCCGCGCAAAACACAGTGAGCTCGCCCGATCCCTGGATGTACGGAATCCACAGGTACTCCGCGAACTGCTGGTGGCCGGACACGTAGCTCATGCCGGCGTACGCCGCCGCGATCATGGTCGCGCAGCCGATCGCCAATCCGTCGAGCCCGTCCGCCAGATTCACGGCGTTCGAGGACCCAACGACAACCAGCATCACAAACGGCACGATGAGCCACCCGAGCTCGATCACCAACTCCTTGGCGAACGGCACGTCCAGCGCGGTGCCGACCCCCGGCCGCGCGGCATACCACAGCGCGAACGCGAGGGCGATGAGCAGCTGGTAGGCCAGCTTCCGGCGCGCCGGCAATCCCCCCGACCGGCGGCGCGTCCACTTGAGATAATCATCGCGCCACCCCACGAGGCCCAGCGCCAGCGTCACGAGGATCGCGCCCCACACCAACGGTTCATGCCAATTCGCCCAGAGCCAGGTGGAACCGACGAGCGCCCCCACGATCAGCAACCCCCCCATCGTAGGCGTGCCGGTCTTGTGCTGCTGCAGCGCGTGCAGCTTGGGAATTTCGGCGCCGCGCGCCGGTTCCCCGAGCCGGATCGCCGTCAGCCACGCGATCATCCGCGGATAGAGCCACAGACTCATGGCGAATGCCGTCACGGCCGCCATGGCTGCTCGGAACGTGATGTACCGCTTCACGTTGAATCCGGACCACCAGGCCCTCAGCGTGTCGACGAGCTCATAAAACATTGCAGTACCCGTTCCATCCGCATCGCGCGGGATCCCTTGAGCAGCACGACGTCGCCCGGCTGGACGAGCTCCGTCAATCGCGCGCTCATGTCATCCAGCGAATCGCAATGCCAGCCGCGTCGCAACCCCGATTCGGAGGCCGCCGTCTGAAGATGTCGCGCCAGCGGACCCAGTGTTAACAAGCCATCAATCGGCAGCTGCCCCAGCCACAGGCCCAGCTCGGCATGGTACTGCGCCTCGTCCGCGCCCAGCTCCCGCATGTCGCCGAACACGACGAAGCGGCGGCTGGGCCCCGCCCACTGGAGCAGCGCCTCGACGGCCGTCCGGGCCGAGGCCGGATTCGCGTTATAGGTGTCGTTGATGAAGCGGACGCCGCCGACGATCTGGCGCTCCAGTCGGCCACGGGCCGGGATGAAGCTGGCCAGCGCCTGCGTGGCCTCGGCCGCGTCCACGCCGATTCCCTGCGCGCACGCGATGGCCGCCGCCGCGTCCAAGAGGTGATGCCGGCCCGGCAACGGCAGGCGCAGCGGATAGCGGCGATTCACGACGGCCCGGATGCCCCACGGCTCTTCCGTGACCTGCTCGATCCAAAAGTCGGCGCCCCGGTCCGTCCCGAACCAGACGATCCGGCCCGGCCAGGCGCGCGCCGCGTCGCGCAGATACGGATCGTCGTGATTGAGGACCGCCACGCCGGAGGGCCCCATCGCCTCGATCAACTCCCATTTGGCGCGAGTCACGCCGTCGAGCGAACCGAAAAATTCCAGATGGGCGGGGCCGATATTCGTGATCACCGAGACGGTCGGCGCCGCCATCGCGCCGAGCGCGGCCAGCTCGCCGAAGTGATTGGCGCCCGCCTCGACCACCACGACCTCATCCGACGGCCGGGCCCGGAGCAGCGTGAGTGGCACGCCGATGTGATTATTCTGAGTCCCGAGCGTGGCCACGGTGGCCCGCGACTCCCGGAGGATGAAGGCCAGCATCTCCTTGGTCGTCGTCTTGCCGGACGAGCCGGTGATGGCGATCACCGGCGCGGCCAGCGCGCGGCGATGGTGGCGCGCCACGGCCCCCAGCGCCTGGATCGTCTCCGGGACTTCCAGGACCCAGGGGATGCCGGCCGCCTCGACGGCCCGCCCGGCCTGCACGATCGCCCCGGCGACGCCCGCGGCCGCGACCTCGCCGAGGAACCGATGGCCGTCGAACCGCCGCCCCGGCAGGGCCACGAACAGATCACCGGCCTGCGCCGTGCGCGAATCAATGACGACGCGCTCGAACACCGACGAGGCGTCCCCGCGGGCGACCGTCCCGCCGGCCGCGGCCGCGATGTCAGCCCCCGTCCAACTCATACGCCCACACTGTCCGCCAGCGCGCCGCGGACCACCTGCGCATCATCGAATGGGATCGCGCGCCCCTGCGCGGCCTGCGTCGTCTCGTGGCCTTTGCCGGCGATCAGCACGACGCTCTGCCCGTCGGCCTCACGCAAGGCGCGGCGGATCGCCTCGGCGCGATCCAAAATCACGGAGCAGGCGACCGGCGTCGTCATGCCGGCCACGATCGCCTCGGCAATCGCCTGCGGCGACTCGCCGCGCGGGTTATCGGACGTCACGATCACCCGGTCCGCCCATCGCGCGGCGACGGCGCCCATCCGGGGCCGCTTGGCCCGGTCGCGGTCGCCGCCGCACCCGAACACCACCGTCAGCCGCGCCGGCGTCAGCTCCCGCAGCGCCGACAGCACGCGCTGCAAGGCGTCATCGGTATGCGCGTAATCAATGAAGATCGGGAATGGGGCGTCGGCCGCCACGCGCTGCAGCCGCCCCGGGACGCCGGGGAACGACGCCAGCGCCGCCGCGATCGCTGGCAGCGGCACGGCCTGGGCGATCCCGACCGCGGCCATCGCCGCCGCATTGGAGAGATTATGGCGGCCGACCAGCGGCGTGCGAAATGGGATCCGGCCGCGCGGCGTGGCCACAACGCCGGCGCATCCATCCAATCGGCACTCGATGTCCAGCACCCGGATATCCGCCGGGCCCTCGACGCTGAACGTCAGCGCCCGGGCGCGGCTCCGGCGGCGCATCATCGGCGACGACGGGTCGTCGGCGTTGAGCACCATGGTCCCCGTGGCCGGCATCCCCGCGAAGAGCTGCGCCTTGGCTTCCCGGTACGCATCGAACGTCTTGTGATAGTCCAGGTGCTCCGGCGTCGCGTTGGTGAACACCGCCGTCGAGAACGGGATGCCGGCCACGCGGCGCTGGTCCAGCGCGTGCGACGACACCTCCATCGCGCAGGCCGTCAGTCCCGCTTCGCGCATCCGGGCCAGCAGCGCCGCCAACTCCATGGGGCCCGGCGTCGTATTGTGCGAGGGGGACGGCGGGCCGCCTGCGCGGTACTCGATCGTGCCGATGAGCCCGCACGGGCGGCCGACTTGCTGGAGGAGATGCTGGATGAGGTAGGTGACGGTCGTTTTGCCGTTGGTCCCGGTGACACCGATCATCGTCAATGCCTCGGCGGGACGGCCGTGCCAGGCCTGGGCCAGCGCGGCGGCCGCCTGCCGCGCATCCGGCACGCGAATCGTGATCGTCCCGTCGGGCGCCGCCATCCCGTCTTCCAGGAGCACCGCGCACGCCCCGCGCCGGATCGCCTCCGGAACGAACGCGCCCCCATCCTGCGCCGCGCCGCGGATCGCCACGAACAGATGGCCCGGCGCCACCCGGCGGGAGTCGCACGAGACGCCCGTGACGGCGACCGACGCCGCGACCGCGGGCACCGGGAGCCCGCACGCCGCCAAGAGGGCGCGGAACGACGGGGTGGTCAATCCCACGTCGAGGCTCCGGGGACGAGCGCCGCCGTGGTCAAGCGTGGCTCCGGTTGGGGGCGCTGCTCCAAATACGGCAGGATCTGTCCGACCACCTGGGCAAACACCGGCGCGGCGACGACGCCGCCATAATAGTACGGGTGCGGGTTATCCACCATCACGACGATCGCCAGTTGCGGG
>JACQRF010000031.1 GCA_016206635.1 Candidatus Omnitrophota bacterium | reverse complement strand
GGGAGGGACCCCTCCGGCCCCGGCCCTCAGCCCCCCGACCTCGTCCTGATTGACGGAGGCAAAGGGCATGTCGCGGCGGCGAAGGAGGTGCTGGACGCGCTGAAGCTCGCCGTCCCCATGGTGGGGATCGCCAAGGAATTCGAGCACCTGTTTCTCCCGGGCCGGTCGGAGCCGATCGTGTTGCCGCCGACCTCGAGGGCGCTGCACCTGCTGCAGCGGGTGCGGGACGAGGCGCATCGCTTCGCCATCGGCTATCACCGCCACCTGCGCGGCCGCCGGGCGCTGCGCTCGGCGCTCGACGAGATCCCCGGCGTCGGCCCCCGCCGCCGGCAGGACTTGCTGGTGCAGTTCGGGTCGGTCGAGGCGATCGGGCGCGCGGCGGGGGAAGAGCTGACGGCGGTGCGCGGCATCTCGCGCCCTCTGGCCGAGCGGATCCTCGCGGCCCTGACACGCTCACGATAAGGAGATGACCGTGACGACCCGACCCCCTCGCGATTGGCAAACGGAGTGCACGCCGTTCCAACGGAAGGTGTACGAGGCGGCACTGAAGATCCCGCGCGGCCAGGTGCGGACGTACGCCGCGGTGGCGCGCGCGATCGGCCAGCCGAAGGCGGCGCGGGCCGTCGGACAGGCGTTGAAGCGCAACCGGTGGGCCCCGGCGATCCCATGCCATCGCGTCGTCGCATCGGACGGCTCGCTCGGCGGCTACACCGCCCCCGGCGGGCCGGCCCGCAAGCGCCGTCTCCTGCGGGCCGAGAGGGCCCTGCGTGCGTAGGGTGCTGACCCCCGCCGCTTTCGTGGACCAGGTGCTGGTTCCGTGGCGCACGCCCCCCGTGCCGCCGCCCGGCCTCGTGCGCCCCGGCGCCGACTATCTCCCAAGCTCCCAGTTGATGTCCCCGGCGATCGCCCGGCGGTTCCGCGGGCTCGCGTGGGACCTGATCGTCCGTTCGACCAGCCAGGCCGGCGTGCGCCGGCGGGCGCTGGCCGCGGTCGAGGCGCTGCTCGCCCGGGTGGATGGCGAGGCGGCGCCGGGCCGCCGGATGCGGGAGATGGCCGATGCCGAAATCGTCGAAATGTATTGCGCGCTCGTCCGGGCGATCACTGGCGTGGCCGATCCGTACGCCGCGGTCAAGCGGGCCTACACCGCGCAGGCGCTGGCCCAGCTGCCCGCGATCGCCGCCGTCGTGGAGTCGGTCGCGACGCCGGCGGGGCGCTGGCGGGCGGCGATGTCCCTCGGCATCCTTGGCAACGCGATGGATTTCGCCGACCCGCTGAAACGGGCGGAGTTGGAGACCGGCGGGTTTGACATGGCGTCGGAGCTCCGGCGGGCGCGGACCCTGCGGTACGCGCGCGGCCTGGACGCGCGGGACGCATTCCTGGCGGCGCTGCGCCGCGCCCCGCGCGGCGAGGTCCTCTTCTTGGCGGACAACGCCGGCGAAATCGTCTTCGACCTGCCGCTCATCCGGCTCTGGCTGGCGGCGGGGCGCCCCGTGACGCTCGTTGGCAAGAGCGTCCCGTGCTACAACGACGTGACGGCCGACGATCTCCGCGCGCTGCTGCGCGACCGCCGCGTCTGGCGGTACCTTTCCGGTACCGGGGACAAGCTTATCCCTGGTACCGGCCTTGCCGTGCTCGCCGGCGGCACGCGGACGATCGGCCTCGATCTGCGCCGCGCGACGCCGCCGCTGGTCCGCGCGTGGCGCCGCGCCGCGATCGTCTACGCCAAAGGGCAGGGGATGGTGCAGACCCTGCGCTACGCGGCCCTCACCCGCGATGTCTTCCACGCTGTCCAGGTCAAAGACCCCGCCTATTTCCACGAAGGCGCGCGCCTCCATCCCGGCGCCGCCTTGTTCCTGCATACCAAGAGCTCTTGACAACGGTGTATCTTTAGTGTTACACTTACTCTGGCAGACAAGGCTGGAGGTCGCCAAACATGCCAACGACACTACCGAGAGTCAACGTCTCATTTCAGCGCCCGACCTATGAAGCGCTGGAGCGGATTTCTCATGTAGAACACACATCGCTTGCCGAGGTCGTGTCGAAACTGGTCAGCTACGCCCTCGATCTATCAGAGGATCTGTATCTGGCTGGCATTGCGGAGAAACGCCTCAAGAGTTTCCGAAGGGACGATGCGTTGACGTCTGACGAGATCCTTCGATGGAACAGAATCCGCAAGAAGAAGTCGGGGTAGGTCCTCCTCGCTACAAAGTGCTGTGGCATCCCGATGCCAAGAGAGACCTGTCGAACCTCTCGCAGGATATCGTCGAACACCTCGTTGAAGCCGCGCAGTACAAGCTCTCCACCGCCCCGCAGTTCATCGGCCAGCCCATCAAAGGCACGACCCGGTTGTTGTGGAAGGTGCGCTTCAGCAAGTACCGGGTCGTGTACACGATGAATGACCGTGCCAAGGAAGTGTGCGTGCTGGCCGTCGGCAAGCGTGACGCCGTTTATCGGGACGCCAACATCCAGAGCTGGGTGAAACTGGCCATCGCCATCCAGGCCATCGAGAAAGCCCGCCGGTAAGCGCCCTTCCGCAACCACAACTCAGGGATTCTCTCGTGAACGTCCGCACGTACTTGGACAAGAATTTCTTCCACAATCTTCGGGAAGCCGACCAAGACGTACAACAAAAGGTCATCGAACAATTTGCGCGCCGCAGGTACTCGTGTTATTTGGCGGCCGAGTTGCTTGAGGAGATGATTGCTATCTGGGGAGTCCCTTCGCGCATTGAGCGGCTGGCCATTGAAGCCAGACTTGTGCTTAACGTCATGCATGAGCGCTTGTTCAAGTATTACGGAGATTTGGTCATCGGCGAGCTTCGGGACGGTTCAGCGAAGCCCTTTGTAGCATGCTCGGTCGTTGAGAAGGCCAAGAGCGCTCTTCGTGTCATGGCTGGCGGCGGCATGCCTGAAGGTTTCGACAAACTGCCCCGATTGACAAGAGAGAGAAAACAGGCCGATCGTGATGCGATGATAGAGCACAGAGGCACGTTTCTGGACGATCTGAAAAAACTGGAAAAAGCAACCAGGCTTCAGCATCCGCCATTCCCCACATATGAGGAGTGCCGCGAGCGGTATTGGGCTAGGTGGGTCGAGGACACCTTGAAGAGCATTTGCGAAAGAGGCAATGTCATTGGTGCCGATACGCGCATTGAGGAGATAGTCGTTGGGACGGGCAAGTATCCGTTTACAAATGCCGCGATGCGCACTCACCTCGCGGTTATTCACCAGAACCTTTTTACTGATCGCCCCGCTGACGATATGTATGACGCGCAGCAGGTCGTGTGCATGACCCAACTAGATTTGCTCGTCACCAATGATCGTGGGATGAAAAAACTGTGCGGGCTCGTCCACGGCGCACGGGTTGGGGTGATGACATTTCAAGAATTCACGAGCCAGTTGTGACGGGATCGCCGACGGCGGGCCCCGCGAGCGGGGTGGCCTTCGACGGGACTCGCGGAGGCAAGGCGCAAGAATACAAATAGTTATTGATAAAACATGAAATCCATGATACCGTGGCGATATGACTCAGCGTCAGCGGGAGAGCGTCGCCAAGTACTTGTATGATGCCAGCAAGATCGTGCTGGCCACGGCCGTTGTGGGAAATCTGGTTGCCCGTGGGCCTTTCGATGTGATAGTGTTGGGCGCAGGCGCCGTGACGGCGGTGTCGTGTTTCGGCTGGGCCTATACTCTCGAGGGGGAGATCAGTGACTGACCGAGAGGGGATTCTGTTCATGTACGGTTTCATCACGGTTGTCTCGCTGATTGGGATTTTCTTCACCCAGCGGGCCAACCGCCGCCGGCGCCATCAACACCGCCATCGCCCCTGAGCCGCCGCGCTCCTCCTTGTCCCGCTGATCGTCCCGCGCTATAATCACCCCCGCCATGCTTGAGCCCATCGCCGCCCGATTGTCCGCGCTCCGCACGACCCTCCAGAACCTGCGGAGGTATCTTTGACCTCGATGCCAAGGACGCGCGCGCCCAGGCGCTAGAAGCCCAGATCGCCGCCCCCGGGTTTTGGGGGCAGCCCCCGCCGACGACCACCGCCGTCATTCAGGAGCTCAAGGAGATGAAGGCCACGATCGAGCCATGGCAGCGGGCCGCGAACGAGCTCCGCACGCTGCAGGAGCTCGGCGAGCTCGTGGAGGCGTCGGACGCCGCGACCCTCGCCGATCTCCAGCAGCATCTCGACACCCTCGCGCAGCAGCTCCAGGCGTTGGAGCTCAAGACGCTGTTTCAGGGCCGGCACGACCGCAACAACGCCATTCTTTCGATCACCGCTGGCGCCGGCGGCACGGAATCGTGCGACTGGGTCTCGATGCTGCTGCGGATGTATCAGCGGTGGGCGCAGGGCAAGGGATGTGAGATCCAGATGTTGGATTACCTCGCCGGCGAAGAGGCGGGCGTGAAAAACGTCACCCTGCTGATCAAGGGGCCGTACGCCTACGGGCAGCTCACCTCCGAGCGCGGCGTGCATCGGCTGGTCCGCATCTCGCCGTTCGACGCCAACAAGCGGCGGCACACGTCATTCGCCGCCGTGGATGTCGTCGCGGAGATCGCCGATGACCTTGACGTGCGCATTGACGAGAACGATCTGCGGATTGACGTGTTCCGTTCCTCCGGCGCCGGCGGGCAGAGCGTGAACACGACCGACTCGGCGGTGCGGATCACGCACGTGCCGACCGGGCCCGTCGTGCAATGCCAGAACGAGCGCTCGCAGCTGAAGAACAAGCACACCGGCATGAAGATTCTGCGGGCGCGGCTCTATGAGCTGGGGCAGGCCAAGCGGGACGCGGAGCTGGCGAAGGAGTACAAGGCCAAGCAGAAGATCGAATGGGGGTCCCAGATTCGGTCGTACGTTCTCCACCCCTATCAGATGGTGAAAGACCACCGGACCGAGTTGGAAACCGGCAAGGCCCAGGGGGTGCTCGACGGGGCGCTCGACCCGTTCATGGAGGCCTACCTGCGCTGGAAGGCGGCGTCGGTCAGATGATCAATTGGGTCCTCGCGAAAATCATCGGGTCGCAGAACGAGCGATTCCTCAAGGCGCTCGCCCCGATCATCCAGCAGATCAACGCGCTCGAGCCGTCGCTGCAGGCGCTGCGCGATGCCGAGCTGCGGGCCACGACCGACCGGTTGCGCCGGACGGTCCAGGATGGGCTCGCCCAGGCCGTGGCCGAGGATCCCCAGCCGGAGAACCCCGATGACGAAGACGCGCTCGCCGCCTGGCGCAAGCGCCGCAAGGCCGCCGAGCGCCGCGTCCTCGACGCCGCGCTGCCGGAGGCGTTCGCGGTCGTCCGCGAGGCCAGCCGACGGACGACCGGCATGCGCCACTTCGATGTCCAGCTCTTGGGCGGCATCGTCCTCCACCAGGGCAAGATCGCGGAGATGGCCACCGGGGAGGGCAAGACGCTCGTCGCCACGCTCCCGGTCTATCTCAATGCGTTGGTCGGGCAGGGGGTCCATGTCGTCACGGTGAATGACTACCTGGCCCGGCGCGACCGCCAATGGATGGGGCCGATCTATGAGCTTCTCGGGCTCACGGTCGGCGCCATCCAGCATGAGATGACCGATGAGCAGCGCCAGGCGGCCTACGCC
>JACQRF010000035.1 GCA_016206635.1 Candidatus Omnitrophota bacterium | reverse complement strand
GCCTTCAGCTCGGCAGGAGATCGCAGAACACGAAGCCGTCGCGGGTCACCGTCTCGCCGCGCGTCCAGGCGATCGGCGATCGGAAGATCGGGCCGGCGTATGTGAAGGTGTGGAACTCGCCGTTCTCCCCGCACGGGTCCACCGTCGGCGGCAGGTCGCGGAGAAACGGCTCGTCAATCACCCGGCCCGCGAACGACGCGGGCAGCGTCTTCGGGTCCACGCACGCCACGACCGTCCGGAATCCCAACCGCAGGAACCGGCGGATCAGGCCGCGCGTGTCCTGCTGCCAGATCGGGAACAGGCCGGTGAAGCCCGCCTCCGCCAGCCGCGCCTCCCGCCACCGCTTGAGGTCCTCCAGGAAGATATCGCCGAACGCGCAGTGCGTGACGCCTTGGGCTTTCGCCGCCGCCAGCGCCGCGCCCATCTTGGCCTCATACTCGGCGTTCGTCGCCCCGGCCGTGATCACCACCTCGGTCAACGGCAACCCGATGGCGCGCGCCTGGGCCGCCAGCAGCGACCGCCGGACGCCGTGCATGCTGATCCGGTCGTACTCGCCCGTCACGGTGGTCAACAACCCGACGACCTCGTGCGTCCCGGCGCGGCGCAGATCGTGCAGCGCCAGCGCGCTGTCCTTGCCCCCGCTCCAGCAAAAGAGGGCCTTGGGCCGCATGATCCGCACAGGGCGCGCCGTCATCGGCCCACCACCTCGATCAGTTTGGTCCGACTCCTCTGTCCCCGCACGATCGTCACCGCCCGCCGCGGCACGCCGTAGTGATCCGCCAGCGCCTCGACCACCGCCGCGTTCGCCCGCCCACCCTCCGCCGGCGCCGTCACCCGCACCTTCAAACCCCCATTCGCCAGCCGCTCCACACCAGTCTTCTTCGCCCCCGGAATGACTTTCACCTGCACTCGCACCTACGACTCCGGCTCCGCGCTGAAGCTCGTCACGCCCTGGCCGCTGACTTCCAGCCGAATCGCGATCGGCCGGCAGCACACCTCGCAGTCATAGGTGAACGCCTGCCGCCGCCCCGCCGTGTAGTCCACGGCGATCGAGATCTCCGCCGAGCAATGAGGGCAGGCGAACGCATACCCGTCCTCAACCGGTGACATGGTCGTTCTCCCGCACGATGGCGCGCCACGCCGCCAGCTTCCGCGCGTAGGACCAGGAGGCGTTCGCCGGGCTGGTCGAGGGGAGGCGCCGATAGGTCAGCGCCACGCGCGGGAGCCCCGGCAGGACGCGCCGCCGATAGGATTGCTCCGCCATCGTCCCGTTGAAATAGACCCGCGTGACCTTCGGGTGCTCCGCGAAGAACCCTACGAAGTCATTGACCACCACGGAGTCCGGCTCGATGTCCGAGTCCAAGCTGGTCCCCCGCGTGCAGGCGGCGAGGACATCCCAGAGGGCCAGCCGCGCCGACCGCAGCGCGCGGACCCGGGCGTCGTACGGCAGCGCCGGATGAGCGCCGACGAGCTCCCCCAGGACACGCCAGAACGCGTTGCGCGGATGCGCGTAGTACTGCCCCACGCGCAGCGACGCCCGCCCCGGCATGCTCCCAAGGATTAGCCCCCTCGCCCGCCCATCGGCAATCGGCGCAAACCCCCGCACCGGCGTCATGCGTCCACGCCGCCGTATGCTCGGCGAACTGAGCATCTCACACCTCGTCCCACAGATAGATCCCCCGGACGCCGCGGGGCGCCATGATCCAATACTCGGCTCGCGGGCGGGCCGTCTCCAACCAAAAGAGGGTTTTCTCGATCCGACTGATCAATTCACCCACCGTGATCCGTTCCGGCGCGACATCCCGCTTGACGAGCGGCGGATCATCGCATACGCCGAGCACGTCCTTCGGCAGCCATCCGACGCGCAGCTCCCCCTCCCCCGCCATCCCCTCCAGCAATCGCTCCACCACCGCCCGATCCGCCGAGGAATATCCGTGGATCCGCAGATCGCCGGGCTCATAGAAGAACGAGCCGCTGGCCCCCGGCGCCCGTTCGACATCGGGTTCGGCGCACAACAGCGAGCCGCGGAACCGTTCCAGGGACTCCCTCCAGACGCGCAGTCCACACGAGCGGCAGAACGCCTTCACCGACTTGGGCTCCAGATTACGCCCAACCTGGTCGCTGTATCGGAGGGAAAGGGTCGGCGTCCGTCCGCAGGCGGCGCAGACCTTCGGCCGAAGCTCAAGACCGGCGATGCGGGCGCGCCACCGGTCAGAGATCGCGATGAGTTCGGGGAATCGAAGGTCCTTCAGGACGGGCAGATGCCGTTTGAACACGATCGCGGATACCAGCGCCGCGCACGCCAACGGGAACGGCCGAACCGGCCGCCCACTCCATTGCTGAAGGAGAACCAGGACGACATACCACGCGCCAGCCCATAGGCCGTAGATGACATAACGCATTGTACGCCTGCTCACTGGGAGCGAGTCATGGAGACGCCGACGGAGGCGGCGGCTGGGACGGAGAACTTGCGGGCGCGGACCTCGACCGCCGCCACGGGGAACTAGCGCAGGAGCGCGGCAGCCACCCGCTCCGCGATCGCCTCCACCAGCTTGGCCGGCCGACCCTCCGCGATGCGCTTCGCCAACGCCGCGGCTCGCGCATAATCCACGGTTGCGGTGAGATCATCCCGCTGGCCCGCGCGGGCCAGCGGTGTGGCGAGCGTGAGATCCAGCAAGAGCCGCTGGCGGCGCCGACGCTCCTCAACGGTCACGCCGACGTGGGCCTGGCAACGCAGGCCTTCGATCAGAATCCGATCCCCCTTGTTCGCGCTCATGCGCCCCCCGTGACGGCGCGGACGAAGGCTTGCGGCGAGGGGAACTGCAGGAACGGGTTCTGGCGCTTCTCGTCGCCGACCGTGGACTGCGGAGCATCGCCGTAGTCGTGGCCGGGATAGACGGTGATCTGTTCGTCCAGCGTCGCGATCTGATCGAGCGAATGGTAGAGCTGTTCCGGGTCGCCGCCGGGCAGATCGCTCCGGCCGCACGCCTTGACGAACAGCGTGTCACCACTGAGCAGGCGGTCGTTGACGAGGAAACAGCTGGAACCAGGGGTATGGCCCGGGGTGTGCAGGATGCGGACGACATGGGCGCCGAGCGGGACCTCGTCGCCGCCGCCGACCCGCGTGATGCTGCTGGACCTGGCGGGGAGCGGATCGCGCTCAGCCTTGTGGACGTAGACCGGGACGTCGGCGGCCTTCAGCAGCTCGCCGACGGCGTTGATGTGATCGAAGTGGGTGTGCGTGACGAGCAGGCCGGCCAATGTCAGATCGTGCTCGGCCAGCCGATCGAGGATCGCCTGGGAGTCCCAGCCGGGGTCAATGACCAGCGCCTGGCGGGTCGTTGGATCCCCGAGGATATAGACAAAATTCCGCAGCGGCCCCAGGAG
>JACQRF010000030.1 GCA_016206635.1 Candidatus Omnitrophota bacterium | reverse complement strand
GTACGTCCCCGGCTGCCCCCCGACGCCGCAGGCCCTCCTCCATGGGCTCATGACCCTTCAGCGGATCATTGACGGCCAGTCGCTGAAATCCGCGCGATGGTACGATGCCAAGGCCGACGCCGAGATCCCAGTGCCGGTGCTGGGACCTGATCTTGTGGATGTGCGGCGCATCCCGGAAATCCGCGTCGCCACCCTTTCCGGTACCGGCAAAGAGGAGCCGGTGCCGAAAAGCCTCCCGTCCTGCGTGGCGGCCCCCGCCGTGACGCCCGAGGGCGGTCGCCGGGAGCTTGTCGCGCAGATCACCGCGGCGGTCGGCGCCGGCGCGGTCCAGGCGCAGGGCGACGCGCTGCTGATAGCTCCCGCGCAGGCGGTGGCCGTGGCCCGGTTCCTGCGTGATGAGCCGAGCCTGCGCTATGACTACCTCGCCAATCTCACCAGCGTGGACTATCAAGATTGTTTCGAGGTAGTCGGCCACGTCATATCCACCGCGCGCACCGAGAAACCGCTGGCCCTCAAGCTGCGCGCGCCGAAGCCGGACCCGCGCGTCCCGTCCCTGACATCGGTCTGGCCCGGCGCCAATTTCCAGGAGCGGGAGATCTACGACATGATGGGGATCCGCTTCGACGGCCACCCCCATCTCAAGCGGATCTTGATGTGGGACGGTTTTGACGGATGGCCGCTGCGCAAAGACTACCTCGAGCCGTACTACGAGGAGCCGGGCAAGATGTTCTCTAGCCGCTGGAAGGACGGCCATCACCAGCGGGCGGAGGATCGGGTCCGCTGGCACGACAACGTGCAGTACCCCGCCGGCTGGGACCCGATCACCTGGAAGCCGTCCGATGAGGAGACCGCGCCGCCGGCGGATAACGCGGGCGTCTCGGTCCAGCGCGGCGCCGATGGCGATCTGCTGGTCGTGAATCTCGGCCCGCAGCACCCCTCCACGCACGGCGTGTTCCGCATGAAGGTGGCGGTTGAGGGGGAGCGGATCGTCGGGCTCGAGCCGATCATGGGCTACATGCATCGGAACCATGAGAAGATCGGCGAGCGCAACGCCTGGATCATGAACTTCCCGTACACCGATCGGCTCGACTACATCACGTCCATGGGCAACAATTTCGGCTACGCGGTGGCCGTCGAGCAACTCACGGGCGCCAAGGTGCCGGAGCGGGCGGAATACATTCGCGTGATCATGGCGGAATTCACCCGCGTGCTGAGCCATGCCTGGGCGATCGGCTTCCTGCTCAACGATCTCGGCGCCTTTTTTACTCCCGCCTTGTATGCCATTGAGGAGCGGGAGCTGATCCTCGACCTGTTTGAGATGGCGTCCGGCTCGCGGATGATGTGCAACTACTTTCGGTTTGGCGGGGTGGCGGCGGACCTCCCGCCGGAGTTCCTGCCGATGGCGACGGCGCTCGTCCGGGAGCGTCTGCCGAAGGCGATCGACCAGCTCGATCGGTTCCTGACGCGCAACGAGATTTTGACGGCCCGATGCCGCGGCGTCGGCGTGCTGACGCCGGGGGCGGCGATCGCCCATTCGACGGCCGGCCCGGTGCTGCGCGCCTCCGGCATCCGGTATGACGTCCGCCGCGCCCAACCGTACTCCATCTACGACCGTTTCGCCTTCGACATTCCCACCGCGACGGCCGGCGACGTGTACGCGCGCTATCAAGTCCGGTTGGCGGAGATGCGTGAATCGCTGAAGATCTTGACCCAGGCGCTGAAAGAATTGCCGGGCGGCGAGATCATCGCCGGCAAAAGGGCGTGGAATCTTCGCGTCCCGGCCGGGGAATCGTACGGCCGCGTCGAGAATCCCAAAGGAGAGCTGGGGTACTACGTCGTCAGCGATGGCACCGATCACCCCTACCGCTACCACGTGCGGTCCCCCAGCTTCATGAATTTGACCGTCCTGGAGCAGATGTGCCGTGGCCATTTGGTGGCTGACGTCGTGGCGATCCTCGGGTCGCTCGACATCGTCCTGGGCGAGGTGGACCGTTGATGGCCCTCTACGGGTGGGAGCTGCTGCGCGGGCTGGGCATTACCCTGACCCACTTCGTCCGCTCGTACGTCCGCGGCACCGGCCGCCCCCCTCACCCCAGCCCCTCATCCCGTCCCTCTCCCCTCAGGGGAGAGGGAGATAGGGTGAGGGGGGAGGGGGTTCGTCAACCGGTCAGTCAGGACGGTCTGTTCACCGTCGAGTATCCGGACGAGCGGCTGGCGGTGCCGGAGCGGTTCCGCGTCATCCCGTTCCTGGTCTATAACGGCAAGGGAGGGGAGCCGTTGACGGAGGCGGCCAATCGCTGCACCGCGTGCGGGATTTGCGCGAAGGTCTGCCCGCCGCAGTGCATCTGGATCGTGCAGGCGAAAGACGCGGCGACCGGCAAACCGAAGCCGAAGCCGTCCGAGTTCTCCATTGATGTGGATGTCTGCATGAACTGCGGGCTGTGCGCGGAATTCTGCCCGTTCGATGCGATCAAGATGGGGCATGACTTCGAGCTGTCCGGCCCCGAGCGCCAGTCGTCGCACATCTTCGACATGCCGCGCCTGGCGGTCCCCACGGAACGGTACGCCCAGACGCATCCGATCGCCTGGGCGGAGGAGGAGGCCAAGCGCGCGGCGGCCGCGGCCAAGAAAGCTGTCGCAGCCCAAGCCCCTCACCCCAACCCTCTCCCCGGCGGGGAGAGGGAGAAGGGTGAGGGGGGAGAGTTGTAATGGGACAGGGATTGTACGGGCTCAATTACCTGGGCTTGCTGCTGCTGGGGATCGCGGCCCTGGCAGTCCCGCTGCTGCCGATCGTTCTCGCCCGGTTCGTGGCCCCGAAAAAACCGGGCGCCATCAAACGCTCGGCCTACGAGTGCGGCGTGCCGGCCGCCGGCGATCCATGGTCGCAATTCCGCGTGCAGTACTACCTGTATGCGATTGCCTTCGTCGTGTTCGATGTCGAGGTGTTGTTCCTCTATCCGTGGGCCGTCGTGTTCCACGCGGCGGGGCTGGCTGGGTTTGCGGCGATGGCGGTGTTCCTGCTCATCCTGGTGGCGGGCCTGGTCTACGCGTGGCAGCGGGGGGCGTTGGAATGGGACTAGCGCTGTTGTCCCGGATGGCGGTCGGCGCAGCCCTCATCCTGGCGTTGGCGCCGATCGTCATGATGTGGCTCACCTGGATAGAACGGAAAACAATTGCCCGAATCCAAAATCGATTTGGCCCCACGCGCGTCGGCCGTTACGGGCTCCTCCAGCCGCTGGCGGACGGGATCAAGATGCTGACCAAGGAAGACGTCGTCCCGGCCGGCGCCGACCGGTGGCTGCACACGCTGGCGCCGATCGTTATCGTGGTGCCGGCGCTGCTGGTGTTTGCCGTGGTGCCGTTCGGGTCTCGCGCGATCATGACCGACCTGAACACCGGCCTGCTCTTCTTCCTCGCGGTCACCTCGACGCAGACGATCGCGATTTTCATGGCCGGCTGGGGCTCGCGGAACACGTTCTCGCTGCTGGGGGCGTTGCGCACCGTGGCCCAGCTGGTGGCCTATGAGGTGCCGATGGTGCTGTCGCTGGCCACGGTGGTGATGGCCGCCGGCTCGCTCTCGACCACCGCCATCGTCGAGGCGCAGGCGGCCCGGTGGTTCGTGGCGACCCCGTGGGGATTTCCGGCGTTCGCCATCTTTCTTGTCTGCGCGCTGGCAGAAGTCAATCGGACGCCGTTCGATTTGCCGGAGGCGGAGTCGGAGCTGGGCGCCGGCTTCCACACGGAGTACAGCGGGATGAAGTTCGCCCTCTTCTAGCTGGCGGAGTTCCTCGGGGCGTTCGCGATCGCCGCCCTCGGCGCCACGCTGTTCCTCGGCGGCTGGCGCGGCCCGTGGTTGCCGGGCTGGCTCTGGGTGCTGACGAAAACCTACGCGCTGGTCTTCGTGATGATTTGGATCCGCGGGACCTGGCCGCGGTTCCGTATTGACCAGCTCCTGGCGTTCGCCTGGAAATGCCTGCTCCCGGTGTCGGTGGCCAATGTGCTGGCCGCGGGGCTCTGGCTCGTGGCCCCTGGGCCGTGGGGGACGCTGCTTGCCGTCGGCCTGACGGCCGGCACGTTCCTGATCACGTCGCAGCGCTGGCTCCCCCGGAATGCGCCCCAGAAGTTGCAAAGCGTCAGCCCCCATGGTATCGTAGCCTCAATCCAAAGGAGGAGCGACGAATGTCCTATGTGATTACCGGCAAATGTTTGGGCGAGCAGTACGGGTCTTGCGCGGAAGTCTGTCCGGTGGACTGCATTCATCCCGGGGAATACAAGGGCGAGAAGTTCATGATTATTGACCCCGAGGTGTGCATCACCTGCGGCGCCTGCCTGCCGGTCTGCCCGATCGGGGCCATCGTTGAAAGTGAAGATCAGGATCAGGAATACGCCAAGGTCAATAAAGAGCTGACGCCCTCCTTCAAGGGGAACGCCCGGGTCACGCCGCGCCCATCCAACGACCCGCCTCGGAAGCCCGGCAACAAGCTCGTCTGACATCGCTTGTTTGCGCCTGTCCAAGAAGCCCAAATCACCCGGGCCATCGTCCGGGCCTTTGCCAAAGAATTCGACGGCCTGATCCGCAGCGACTGCCTGGTCGTCGGGGCGGGCCCCAGCGGGCTGATGACGGCCAGAGACCTGGCCCGGAATGGCCGACGCGTCTTGGTGCTGGAAGCCGCCAACTACTTAGGTGGCGGCCTGTGGCTGGGCGGCTACCTCTTTAACAAGCTCACCGTCCGCGCCCCCGCGCACCGCCTCCTCACAGAGCTGAAGGTCCCGCACCGCCAGGTCCAGCGCGGTCTCTACGTCGCCGACGCCCCGCACCTGTGCGCGCGGCTCATTGCCGCCGCCTGCGATGCCGGCGTCAAATTCGCCCAGATGACGGAGATGGTGGACGTGGTCGTCCGGGGCGGGGGGCGTGTCGAGGGCCTGGTGGTGAATTGGTCTCCGGTGTCCGCGCTGCCCAAGCGGTTGGCCCACGTTGATCCCGTCGCGTTGGAGGCGAAGGTGGTCGTGGACGCCACCGGGCACGATGCCGCCGTCGCGCGGTTGCTGGCCCGGCGCGGGCTGATGGCCGATGTCCCCGGCGACGGCGCGATGTGGGTGGAGCGCGGGGAACAGGCCGTGATGGACAAAACCGGGGAGATCCATCCCGGGTTGTTCGTGACCGGTTTGGCGGTGTCGGCCGTCCACGGCACGCCGCGGATGGGGCCGGCGTTCGGCGCGATGCTGCTCTCGGGCCGCCGCTGCGCCCGGCTGGTCGAGCGGGCCTATTTTGGTTGACAGGCCGTGAGCCTCGCGGGACGATAGCGGCATGCGATCATCCAATCCCGCATTGAGCGACCGCGCGTTTCCACAGGCCGGGGCGGTCTCGGCCGGCGGCGCGATGTCGATCCAGGGCGCGGTCCAGAAGACCGCGGTGCTGGCGCTGCTGGCCCTCGCCGCCGCGGCATGGGCCTGGCAGCAACGGCTGACGGGCGGCGCGGTGCTCCTGGCGGCGCTGGTGGGATTTGGCATAGGGATCGCCACCACGCTGCGCGCGGCCTGGGCCCCGATCACCGCTCCGTTGTACGCGTTGTGCGAGGGCGTGGTCCTCGGCGGCCTCTCTTGGGTGTTCGAGGCCTCGTATCCCGGCATCGTGATCCAGGCGGTCGGCCTGACGTTCGGTACGCTGTTCGCCTTGCTCGGCGCCTACCAGTCCGGCCTCGTCAGAGCCACGGAGAATTTCAAGCTGGGCGTGGTCGCCGCCACCGGCGGCATCTGTCTCCTCTATCTGGCGACCATCATCCTCGGATTCTTCCACGTCTCCATCCCCGGCATTTACGGCAGCGGGTGGATCGGCATCGCGTTCAGTCTGTTCGTCGTCACGATCGCCGCGCTGAATTTGGTCTTGGATTTCGATTTCATCGAGCAGGCGGCCGGCCGCGGGGCGCCGAAACACATGGAGTGGTACGCCGGCTTCGGCCTGCTCGTGACGCTGGTCTGGCTGTACCTGGAGTTCTTGCGATTATTGGCGAAAGCCCGCAGCCGTCGTTGATGAGCCGGGAGGGGTGTCAATGAGCGATTGGTATAGCAATGTCCACTTGGTCGTCCGCTGGCTGCACGTGATCGCCGGCATCACCTGGATCGGCCACCTGTATTTCTTCAACTTCGTGAATGTGCCTTTGCAGGGGGCGTTGGACGACGCGACGAAGAAAGCGGTGAACCCGCAGCTGATGCCGCGCGCCCTCTGGTGGTTCCGGTGGGGGGCCATGATCACGTTCCTCGCCGGGCTCGTGCTGTTCACCCTGCTGTACATGTACACGCCGGGTGTTGGCTTCGGTCCGAGCAGTCTGATGGTGGATGCCGACGGCCTGACCGACCGCGCCATGTGGATCCTCTTCGGCATGACCCTCGCGTTCATCATGTGGTACAACGTCTGGATGATTATCTGGCCGGCGCAGCGGCGGCTGCTCACCGGCAAGGTCCCTGCCGCGGACATCCCGGCGGTCCGCCGGCGCGCCTTCCTGGCGTCCCGGACGAACACCTTCCTGTCTGGGCCGATGCTGTTTGGGATGCTGGCCCCGTCGCACTACGGCGCGATGAACTCGGGGTCGGCGCTGCTGGCCATCGGCCTCGGGGCCTTGGCGATCTGGTGCAGCATTCGCGCCTCGTCCTCGGTGGGCAAGCTGGCCTGACCCCCAGGCATTTTCCTGTCTGAATCCTCGTCGCCGCTTGCGCAGTCCTTACACACTCGTTTCATGCTGCTTGACCTGAAAGCTGTCCTACGGCAGCTTTGTAATTAGCGATATCTATAAATATTGAACCTGAGCGTTTCGAAGACATCAGGTTATGAAAAAATCTGTCTACGTCCGCAGCTACGGCTGCCAGATGAATGTGCGCGATGGGGAGGAGGTGGTGGGGCTCCTCATGCGGGACGGGTACGCGTTGGTGGAGGGGCCTGAGCAGGCGGACGTCGCGCTGTTCAACACCTGCAGCGTGCGGGAACACGCGGAGGATCGGGTCTGGTCCAATGTCGGGGCGCTGAAGAGTTTGAAACAGCAGCGCCCAGGGCTGGTGATCGGGATCCTTGGGTGCATGGCACAGGCCCACCGGGAGACGATCTTCAAGCGGATGCCGCACGTGGACTTCGTGGCGGGCCCGGCCAGCCTGTACGATGTCCCGGAGCTGATCGAGACGATCCAGGAAGAGCGGCGGCCGCAACTGGCGGTGTCTCGCCGGCGCCGCCCGGAGTTCCAGCAGGTGTCGTATCACGCCGGCGGCGCGAGCGCGCTGGTCACGATCATGGAGGGGTGCGACAAGTTCTGCACCTACTGCATTATCCCGTTCACGCGCGGGCGCGAGGTGAGCCGGCCGGCCGATCAGATTGTCGAGGAGGTGCGCGGCGTCGTCCGGCAAGGCTTCCAAGAGGTCATGCTCCTGGGCCAGAACGTGAACTCGTACGGCCGCCGGCGCCTGGACGGCCCACCGACAACCTTCCCGGAGCTGCTGCGGCGCGTCAGCGCGGTACCGGGGCTGCGCCGCGTCCGGTTTATCACGAGCCACCCGCATGATGCGGACGAGGCGATGTTCCAGGCGATGCGGGAGGCGGAGCCGGTCTGCGAGCATCTGCATCTGCCGGTGCAGTCGGGATCGGACGCCGTGCTGGCCCGCATGCAGCGGGGCTACACGGTCGAAGAGTACCTGGAAAAAATCAGCCGGGTGCGGCGGTTCCTGCCGGACATCGGCCTCTCGACCGATGTCATCGTAGGGTTCCCCGGCGAGACCGAGGACGACTTCGCCGGGACGCTCCGGCTGATGGAGACCGTGCGATTTGATTCCGCGTTCATGTTCAACTACTCGCCGCGGCCGATGGCCAAGGCGTCTGGGTGGCCGGATGACGTGCCGGCCGAGGTGAAGGATCGCCGGCTGCAGGCGTTGATGGCGTTGCAGGAACGGATCGGCCGCGAGCGCAATCAGGCGTGCGTGGGGCGGACCGTGGAGGTGCTGGTCGAGGGTCCGAGCCCCAAAGATCCGTTGGAGTGGACGGGGCGGGCGCGCGATAATCGGCACGTGGTGTTTCCGGGCGGGGCACAGCTGCGAGGACAGCTCGTGCAGGTCCAGGTGCGCCAGGTGCGCGGCCATACGCTGGCCGGGACGGTGATCGGATGAAATGGATCGCAGCGGGCCTCGTGGGATGCGGGGTGCTGGCCGCGGCCGGTCCGGGCGTCGGGTTGCCTGATCCGCCGGCCTGGCAACGGAAAGAGAAGGTATCGGCCGCCTCGTTGGCCGTGGAGAACTCCGCCAACTCGGCGTCGGCGTCTCGCCCGATCGCGGAGATGGAGGCGGCCTACCTGCGCGGGGAGTACGCGCTGGTGGTGGCGACCGGCCAGCGGGTGTTGCAGGAGGCGCCGGCCTCGGCGGCCGATCGCCTGGACGACATTTGGTATCTGATCGGCCTGGCGCAGCTCCAGCTCCAGCAGCCGGACGAGGCCCGGCGGACGTGGATCGTATTGCTCGATCAGTGGCCGGGCAGCCGGTGGCGGCCGGATGCCGAGACCGGCGTGGCCGATGCCCTCTGGATGTCCGAGGAGCCGGCCCGCGCCGTGGCGCTGTATCAGGCGGTGCTGGCCCGTCTCGGCCCGGGCCACCCCGCCTCGACGCGCGCGCAGTATCAACTGGGCCAGGCGGCCCGGCAGGCGGGGCAGTGGACGGTGGCCCGCCAGGCGTTCGAGGGGGTGATCGCCGGCGCCCCGCAAAGCTTTGAGGCGGGGCTGGCCCGCGCTGTGCTGCAGCAATCGGACTTCACATTCTCGGTCCAGGTTGGGGCGTTCGGGGTGCGGGATAATGCCGTGCGGCTGCAGCGGCAGCTAGCGCAGCGGGGGTACTCGGCGATGGTGGACCAAGCGCTGGCGGACGGGCGGGTCATGCACCGGGTCCGGGTTGGGCGATTCAGCAGCCGGGAACAGGCGACCGAGATCGCCTCACGGTTGCGGCAGGACGGGTTCCCGTCGAAGATCGTGCCTTAGGCGCCGCACAGTGAGCCACGGAGGCAGAGGGTGGAGGTCAAGAGCGCGTTGATCGTGCTCGTCGGGCCGACGGCCAGCGGCAAGAGTGAGTTGGCGCTGGCGTTGGCCCAGCAGCTCGGCGGCGAGATCGTGTCGGCCGATTCGATGCAGGTCTACCGTGGCATGGACATCGGGACCAACAAGCCGTCGCCCGAGGAGCGCCGCCGGGCGCCGCACCACGGCCTGGATTTGGTCGAGCCGCAGATTGAATTCACCGTCGCGATGTACCGGCGCTATGCCCTCGGCGCGCTGTCGGCGATCCGGGCGCGCGGCCGCATCCCGATCCTGGTTGGCGGCACTGGCTTGTACATCCGCGCCGTCGTGGACGGTTTGTGCCCGGCGCCGCCGGCCGACCCGGCGTGCCGCCAGGCGCTGGCGCGCGAAGCGGCGCTCATCGGGGCGGACGCCCTCCACGCCCGATTGCGCCAGGCCGATCCGGTCACGGCCGCCCGCGTCCATCCTCACGATGCGCGCCGTGTGATCCGGGCGCTGGAGGTGTACCGCGTGAGCGGGCGCCCGCTGAGCGCGTGGCATCAGCAGACGGAAGGGCTCGCCGGCGCGTGGGAGATCCGGCAGGTCGGCCTCCTGCCGCCGCGCGAGGCGTTGGACGCCCGGATCAACGCACGCGTGCGGGGGATGGTCGCGGCGGGATTGGTCGAGGAGGCCCGCGCGCTCCATGCCGCCGGGGTCAGCCGCACCGCGGCGCAGGCCCTCGGCTATAAGGAACTCTTCGCGGCGTTTGAGGGCCGCTGGGGCATGGACGAGGCGATCGCCCGCATCCAGCGGGAGACGAGGCGGTACGCCCGCCGGCAGCTGACCTGGTTTCGTCGCGATGCGCGCATCGCATGGCTCACGCCAGTTGAGGCGCCGCGCGACCTCGTGCCGCAGGTACGTTCTCTCCTTGACTGTTGATCTCCGCGCCCGCGAGCAAGCGGTCCTCGTGACGCTGGCGTTCCGCCGCGCCGCGTACCGCGATTCATGGCCGGTCGATGAGATGGCGGCTGAGCTGCGGGAGTTGGTCCGTTCCAGCGGGGTGGACGTGGTCGCCGAGCGGCTGGTGACGCGGGACACCCCGAGTCCGACGTTACTGATGGGGCGCGGCACGGCCGAGGAGGTGCGTGGCCTCGTCGAGTCGGCGCGGGCCGATGTCGTGGTGGTCAGCCGCGATCTGTCGCCGGCCCAGCAGCGCAATCTCGAGGAGGTCCTCGGGGTCAAGGTGATTGACCGGACCCAACTGATCCTCGACATCTTTGCCCAACGGGCCCATTCCCAGGAAGGCAAGGTGCAGGTCGCGTTGGCCCAGCACCAGTACCTGCTGCCGCGGCTGGTGGGGCAGGGCATCCTCTTGTCCCGGCTGGGCGGCGGGATCGGCACGCGAGGGCCCGGTGAGCAAAAGTTGGAGGTTGATCGCCGGCGGATCCGCGGGCAGATCACCAAGCTGCAGCGCGAGTTGGCCCAGATCCGTCGGCGGCGGGGCCGGATCCGGCAGGAGCGCCAGACGCGCGCGGTACCGGCCGTGGCGCTCGTCGGCTACACGAACGCCGGCAAGACCACCTTGTTCAATGCCCTCACCCATGCCGCCGCGACCGTCCAGCAGCAGTTGTTCACCACGCTGGACCCGATGGCCCGGCGGCTCGTCCTGCCGACGCGCCAGGCCGTGATCGTCAGCGATACCGTCGGATTCCTGCACCAGCTGCCACACCATCTGATCGAGGCGTTTCAGGCGACGTTGGAAGAAGTCCGCGAGAGCCAGCTATTGCTCCATGTGGTTGATGCCAGCCACGAGCATCGCGATCGCCTGACGGCATCGGTGGATGAGGTGTTGGGGGTGCTGGGGGCCGCGGCTAAGCCGCAGCTCCTGGTGTTCAATCAGTGCGATCGCCTCGGCGCGGCGGCGCGGATGGCCTTGCAGCGGGAGTGCCCGGAGGCCGTGCTGATCTCGGCGCTGACCGGGGAAGGGATCCCCGGCCTCCTTGAGCGGATCGCCCATCAGCTGATGACGCGGCTTATCGCCGTGACGCTGGCGATTCCCCAGGCAGCCCAGGACTGGGTCCACCGGATTTACGAGGAAGGGGCCGTCATCGCCCGCCGCGATGCCGGCGGCGCCATCCATCTTGAGGCGCTGGTCCCGCCCCGCCTGAAGGCGCATCTCAGCGCGGCCCATCTGCTCGGAAACGCTTGACATGATGCGCATCACGCTTCGCCTCATCGCGTCTTTGGTGATCGTCGCCGCGTCGGTCTCCTTCATATTTTCCGGCCTGCAGGCCCGGCAGGAACAGGCGCATCTGGAGCAGGAGCTGAGCCGCCGGGCCGCCGTGTTGGCCGAAAGCCTTCAGGAATCCGTCGAACCGTTGCTGGACGGCGGGAAACTGGACGGGCTGCACCGTTTGGTCGAGCGATTTGCGGACCGGGAACGGTTGGCCGGTGTCGCGATTTATCGGGGTGACCGCCAGCCGATGGCGATGAGCCCTCGGCTCCCGGTGGAGTTCCAAATCGCCCCGGAGACCGCCCGTCAAGCGCTCGATGGCGGCGGCGCGGTGGCCGGCTTCCTCACGTTGCAAGGTCAGCGGTGGCATCTTCAAGCGGTCCCGGTGCGGGCGCCGGCCGGCCCGCCCGGCGCGCTCGTCCTCTTTCATAATGCCGACTACATCGAGGCGCGGGGCGCCGCCGTCTGGCGGCATAACTTCCTGCGATTGCTGCTGCACGTCCTGTTGATCTCGCTGACGACCCTGCTCATTGTCCGGTGGTATTTGACGCGGCCCATGGCCAAAACCGTTGAATGGTTGCGGCGCCTGCGGATCGGAGAGCCTGCCGACCAGGGGGCGTTGCCTCACGAAGGGTTGTTTGGCCCGTTGGCGCGCGAGGTCACCCACATCACCAAGACCTTGACGGTGGCCCGGGCGGCGGCGGAGGAGGAGGCCCGACTCCGCCATACCGGCGCGTCGCGATGGACCCCAGAGCGCTTGAAGGAGCATCTGCGAACGACGTTGGAGGGCCGCCCCCTGCTGGTGATCGCCAACCGGGAACCGTACATGCATGTGCGGCAGGGGCGGCAGGTGCGGTGGATTATGCCCGCCAGCGGATTAGTGACGGCGATGGAGCCGATTTTGCGGGCGTGCGGCGGCACGTGGATCGCGCATGGGGCCGGCGACGCGGACCGGGAGACGGCCGATGGATCCGGAAAGCTGCGCGTGCCGCCCGACGAGCCGATGTACACGCTGCGGCGCGTGTGGCTCGAGAAACAGGAGGAAGACGGCTACTACTACGGGTTTGCCAATGAAGGGTTGTGGCCGCTGTGCCATATCGCGCATACCCGTCCGCTGTTCCGGGCGGAGGATTGGCGCCACTATCGTCAGGTGAACATGACGTTCGCGCAGGCGGCCGTGGAGGAGATGCGGGGGATGGAGCGCCCGTACCTCCTCATCCAGGACTATCATTTCGCCTTGCTCCCTCGGCTGATTCGCGAGAAACGGCCGGACGCCAGGGTCGCGCTCTTCTGGCACATCCCGTGGCCGAATCCCGAAGCGTTCGGCATCTGCCCGTGGGCCCGGGAGCTGCTCCACGGCATGCTGGGCGCCGACCTGCTCGGGTTCCACACGCAGTATCACTGCAATAACTTCCTGGATACGGTGGACCAGACGCTGGAATCCCGAATCGATTGGGAACAGTTCGCCGTGAATCGAGCCGGCCACACGACGTGGGTCAAGCCGTTTCCCATCAGCATCCCCGTGGAGGAGCCCCCGGGCGGGGAGGGGCCGGCCGCCGATGCGGCGGTGGCCAAAGAGGCGGTGTTGAAGGAACTGGGCCTCCAGACCCGATGGCTGGGAGTCGGCGTAGATCGGATTGATTATACCAAGGGGATCGCTGAGCGCTTCCGGGCCATCGAGCGTTTTTTAGAGCATTACCCGGAATTCCAGGGGCAGTTCGTGTTTGTGGAGCTCGGCGCCCCCAGCCGCACCTTGATCCCCCGGTATCATGAGCTGGGGGCGGAGCTGGATGCCGAGGCGGAGCGGATCAACCGGCGATTCCAGACGCGCGCCTGGAAACCGATCGTGTTTCTGCAGCGGCATCACAGCCACGAGGCGATCCAGCCGTATTACCGGGCCGCCGATGTGTGCGTGGTGACGTCGTTGCACGATGGGATGAATCTCGTGGCGAAGGAATACGTGGCGGCGCGGGCCGATGCGCGCGGCGTCCTCGTGCTCAGCCGGTTTGCCGGCGCGTCCCGGGAGCTGCGGGATGCGTTGCTCGTGAACCCGTATGACGTCGAGCAGGTGGCGGCCGCCCTTCACGCGGCCCTCACCATGACGCCGGAGGAGCAGACGGAACGGATGACCAGGATGCGGGAGCTGCTCCGGGAGCGCAACATCTATCGTTGGGCCGCTGATCTCGTGGCGGAATTGGCTCGGCTGCGGCCCGTTCGAGAACGCTTGACAAACCAAGGTTAGCACTCTATTATATCGAGTGCTAAACCTAACGTGATCCTGATGGATACCCTCAGCGCCGCATCGCGGCGAAATAAAATCCTGGAGTTCACGATCCAGACGTACGTCGAGACGGCGGTGCCCGTCGGGTCGCACGAAGTCTGCCGGCGGTTCCATCTGCGCTTGAGCCCTGCCACCGTGCGGAACGTGATGGGCGATTTGGAAGACGACAAGCTGCTCACGCACCCGCATACGTCCGCCGGCCGCATTCCAACGGCTCGCGGGTATCGCTACTACGTGGATCTCTTGATGGCGGCCCCGGTGCTGACCGATGCCGAGCGGCGCGCCCTGGCGGCGCTGAGTGGCCAGCCGGCCGACGATCCGCTGGAGTTGTTGCGGGAGGCGGCCCAGGTGCTGGCGGTGCTGACCGGCCAGACCGCGACGGTGCTGGCGCCGCGCCTGCGACAGAGCGCGCTCCACCGGATTGATCTGATCCCGGTGAACGCGCATCGCGTGCTGGAATTGGTGATGACGCGCGACGGCCTGCTGCAGCATACCTACCTGGAATTCGAGGAGACGGTTGATGCCGAGGAGCTGACGCGCGTCGCCCGGTTCCTCAACGAGGAGCTCAGCGGGCAGCGGCTCTGCGACATCCATGAGCGCCTGCAGCAGACGTTGATGGACGCGACGAACGCCTTCGGCCATCTCTATAAACGGGCGCAGGAGTTCTGGTCGTTGGGCGGGTTCCTGGAGACGGAGCTGCCGGTGTTCATCGAGGGGGTGTCGCATCTGCTGCTGCAGCCGGAGTTCCGCGATGCCGCGCAAAGCCGGCCGTTGCTGGAGGCGCTGGAACGCCGGCAGCCGTTGGCGGATCTGCTGGAGGAGACGATGACGCATGGCCGCCGCCGGACCGTGATCGGCTCGGAGCATGCGCCGCCGGGATTGGCCCGCTGCAGCCTGGTGAGCGCGCCATACCGCGTGGGCCATCGGCTCGCCGGGGCGGTCGGGGTGTTGGGGCCGACCCGCATGGACTACGCGCGGATCGCAAGCCTGGTGGAGCAGGCGGCGGAGCAGATCGGCCGGGCGATGGAGCGGTTCGTCGGATGAGCCCGCCGTTGCTGGGGCCCGATGGGCGTCCGCTGGGGCCGGAGCCGACGGCCCCGGCGCCGGTGGTGACGGTCGAGCAGTACGAGGCGCTGCGGCGGCAGGCGGCGCAGGCCGACGACTACAAAGATCGCTGGCTGCGGCTGCAGGCGGAGTTTGAGAACAGCCGCAAACGGTGGGGACGCGAGCAGCAGGACCTGGAGGAGCGGGCCGGCGAGCGCTTGCTCGCGGCGTTCCTGGAGATCGTGGACGACTTCGAGCGGGCCGTGGCGGCGACGGCGGGAGACACCGACCCAGCCCATGTCCGCGCGGGATTGACGATGATCCACCGCCGGTTGCTCGATTTCTTGAAGGCGCTCGGCGTGGAGCCGATGGAGACGGCGGGCCAGCCGTTTGATCCGGCCCGGCATGAGGCGGCGGCCCAGGT
>JACQRF010000032.1 GCA_016206635.1 Candidatus Omnitrophota bacterium | reverse complement strand
GTTAGAACTCAACCCGCATCCCCGCATAGTACGACCGCCCGGGCACCGGCTCGATGCCGTCCGACCGGACGCGGGAGTAATAGGTCTCATCGAGCAGGTTGTTGATGCCCACCAGCAGGGCGGCGCGCCCAGGCCAGAGGGCCGTGGCGCCGCTTCCTTTGGCGGCGGCCGCCGGCCAGAGGAAGACTTCGCCGGTCAGGTCCCACACGCCGTACTCCGGGATCCCCGTCGTCCCCGTCGAGCCAGCCGCGTTGTTGTCGGCCCAATAGTGATCGCCCACGAATGTGCCCGACAGCGCGAGTTTCCCCCACCGCGGATGCTGGTAGGCCGTCCCCACGCGGAGCAGGTGGTCCGGCGCGAAGGCCGGCTCGCCGTTCTTCAGCGGCCCCTCGACGAACTCCGCCGACAGGAGGGACACGCTGCCGAACAGCTTCAGCGCGCCCAAGTGGGCCATCTTGAGCCACCCCAGTAGATCCACCGCGCCGCCGACGTCCACGCCGGAGTACCGGGCCCGCCCGACGTTCTGCCGTTGGGTATTCGACCCTACCGTCACCGTCCCGAAATAGCTGTCGTAGTCGGTCAGGAACAGACTGGCGTCGTACGAGGTCCACGGCGTCGGCGTCCCGCGCACGCCCGCCTCATAGGTCCAGGCCTTTCCCTCATCGAGCGAGGTGGCCGGCAGGGTGTTGTTCCCGCTGGGGGCCAGGTCGTCGAATTGGGCCGGCTTGAAACTCTGCGACACATTGCCGTAGAGCTGGTGCCCGCCCGCCAGCTCGTATTGCAGGCCGAGGCCCACCAGCGGGACCGCCGAGAACTCGTTGAGATTGTGCAGCGGCGACGTTTTGCCGGTGTTGAAGTCTTCCTTGACCCGTTGGCCCAACAGATCGACCCGCACCCCGGGGACCACCGAGAGTTTGCCGAACGCAAACCGGTGCTCGCCGAACAGCGCCCCGTAGATCGTCCGGTAGTCGAACTGGAAGATCCGCGCCCCCTGCTCCGATGGATAGGTCCCGCTGGCGCTCCGATCCTGCGTGCGCGGCGAGTCGGCGTACGAGAACGTCCCGCCGAGCGTCCAGGTCTGGGTCCCGCCGAAGGCGTCGTAGTCGTGCCGCAGCCGCCCCTCGACGCCGCCGGCCTTCGTCTCCCGCCGGTCGAGGTTGTTCTGCGTCGAGGTATTGCTGGTCCGGCGCAGGCTGAACCGGTCGAAATAGTTCCCAAAGACCGCCAGGGTCGCTCGCGTGCGGTCCGAGATCGTCCGCTCGTGCGTGAGCACTGCCGCATAGCGGCCGATCTCCAACCGGTCGTGCGGCCGCAGGGTCTGCCGGCGATCCGTTTCGTACTGGGCTTTCGTCAAGCGCCCCGGCTCGTGGTGCTCGCTCTCATGCGCGTCCACCGCCAAGGTCCATGACGCCCCCGGCGTCTGCGTCAGCGTCGCCTGGGTACTGCCGCCGTTGATGTCGTAGTTCTCGTTGGCGCGGGGGCCATTCGAGTGATTGTGATAGTGATAGGCCAGGTAGCCGAGGGGGCCATCGGTCCCGCCAACCCTGTTGAAGGTATTGTAGGTCCCGAACGACCCGACGGTGTGCTGGGTGGATGCGGTGAGGGCACGATCGGCCGGCGGATCGTACGTCACGAAATTCAACACCGGCCCCGGCTGCGGCCCATAGAGCAGCGCCCCGCCGCCGCGGATCAGCTCCACCCGCTCGACCGCCTCCAGCGGCGGCTGGTAGTAGACCGTCGAGTAGCCGAGCCGGTCAAACACGATCGGCAGGCCGTCTTTCATAATCAGCAGGTCCTGCCCCTCATGCGGATCGCCGATCCCGCGGTAATTGACATGCAGGTTGCCCCGGTTGTACTGCTCCGACAGCAAGAGCCCGGGGGTTTGGCTGAACGCCTGCCGGTAATTGTTCTGCTGGATGGCCGGGAATTGCGCCAGCGCCGTCGTCGTCGTCTTCTTGCCAGCATAGATGTGGGTCCCCGCAACGTCCGGGAGAAATGGGCCCTTCGGGCCCTTCTCTTTCGTCGCCGTCACCGTCACCTCTTCCAACGTGGTCGGCTCATCCGCCTCCGCCGAGGCCGCCCACACCAGGAGCACCCCGATTCCCACCGCCGCCCACCGCCCTGTCCGCCTCATGAAGCCCGCCCCCGCAGCCGGCGGCAGGCGGCGCATCGCCCGAAGATCTCGTGCCGGTGCCAGAGGGCCACGAACCCGTGCCGCTTGACTGCCTCATCCTGGAACCGCTCCATCATCGGGCTTTCGAACTCGAGGATCCGGCCGCACTCGACGCAAATCATGTGGTCGTGGTGCGGGCGGTCCGCCTTCAGCTCGAACCGCGCCCGGCCGTCGGTCGAGCCGACCTCGGCGACCAGGCCGCACTCCTGCAGGAGCCGCAGGGTTCGGAACACCGTGGCCCGGCCGATCGTCCGGTCTTTCCGCCTGGCCTCGGCGTAGACGTCTTCCAATGACAGGTGCCGCTGGGCCGCCATCAGGCAGCGCAGGACCGCCTCCCGCTGATGCGTCAGCGTGAGACCCCGCGTCACCAGGTAGTCCTGGAACGTTTGCAGGACCGTCGCCAGCCACTGCTGGAACTGCGCCGGCGTCCGGGCGTTGCGCGGGAACAGGATGACTTCAGCCGTTTTGGTCATGGGTTGTCGTGGAGTGAAATCGAGATTCACTCAATGAAACTGAGTTTCATTATCAATCGGCAGGCCAGCGCTGTCAAGCGGAATTTTTGCCGGGGGATGCCGACTACAGGGCGAGGGCCAGGCCGAAGGTCGCGAGCATCAGGCCGGCGGCGGCCCAGTAGGGGGTCTGGCCGAACGGAACCGCGAGGGAGGCATCGTAGTGGAGCAGCCACCCGCCGAGCACCGGCCCGGCGATGCGGGCCAGCGAGGCGGCCGACTGCATCAATCCCAGCACCCGCCCCTGGGCGATCGGGCTGACCGTGCGCGAGGCGATGCCGTTCAAGGTCGAGGCGACCAACCCGTGGCCGACGGCGACCACCGCCGTCGCCGCGAGCAGGCCGCCCACGGACGCCGTCAGGGGCAGCCACCACAGGCTGGCGGCCAGGCCCGCCACGCCGACGAGCGCCATGGTCTTGTCGCTCGAGCGCCGGACCAGCCAGCCGAGCAGCCCCCCCTGCACGATGGCCGCCAGGAGTCCCTGGCTGGCGAACAGGTAGCCGTTCTCCGACGGGCCGTAGCCGAAGCGGCGGTTTGTGAAGAGCGGGTAGGTCGCCGTCAACAGCGAGAACGCCACGGTGGTCAGGAAGTAGGTGCCGAGCGTGAACGCCAGGCGCCGGCGCGCAAGCCCCTGCACGAGGGTCCACAGCGGCGCGTCGTGGTGCGCCGTCCCTCGGCGCTCCGGCGGCAGGGACTCCGGCAGCCAGGCCGCCAGCGCGGCCGCATTCGCCAACGCCAGCGCGCCCGCCACGAAGAACGGGGCTTGCGGCGCGACATGGCTGAAGATCCCCCCGAGGGCCGGGCCCACGATGAAGCCGAGCCCGAACGCCGCGCCGATGATCCCCATCCCGCGGGACCGTTCCTCCGGTGGGGTGACATCGGCGATGTAGGCCAGCGCCGTGGAGATGTTGCCGCCCGTGGCGCCGTCAATGATCCGGGCGAGGAACAGCAGGGCCAGGGTGTTCGCCGTGCCCATGAGGAAAAACCCGACGGCGGTGCCCAGCACGCTGACGAACAAGACCGGCCGGCGGCCGACCCGATCGGACAGGCGGCCCAGGAGCGGGGCGCACACGCATTGCATGGCCGAGTAGATCGCCAGCAGCAGGCCGATCACCAGCGGCGAGGCGCCGAACCGCTCGGCATAGAGCGGAAGGATCGGGATGACGATGCCGAACCCGATGAGGTCAATGAAGACGACGCCGAAGATGAGGGCCAGCGAGGAGCGGCGCGGCATGGAGGGTATTCTAGCAGGTTCCGTGCGCTGGCGACAGTTGCGCGGCCAGGCCTTCGCGGAGCGAGCCGGCGGCATAGGTGAGCCGCGGCGCCCGGCAGGCGGCCATCCATTCGAGGAGGGCAACAGCGGTTGGCAGGAGCAGGTCGTCCCGGCCCGGATCGACGCCCGGCCACCGGCGCCGCGCCCGGCGCCGGGCGCGTGCGAGCCGGTTGACGACCGCGCGCAGGCGGGATTGGGTGAGCGCCCGTGATCGGCCGGCGACCGCCATCACTTGCTGGATCATCGCCGAACTGCCGACGGCGCGGCGCCAGCGGAGCCGGCGCACCCGCCGGCCCAGAGGCCCCCAGGCCCGGCGCGCGGCGGCCCACAGCGCGGCGATCTCCCGCGGCCGCGGGGGGTCATGCCGGATGAACCGTTGCGCCAATCGCGCCGCGCCAATCGGCACGCTCGCGCAATACCGCAGGCGCCTCCCGCTCCCCACCACGACCTGCGCGCTCCCGCCGCCGATGGCCACGAGGAGCACCGGGCCCCGCCGGCGATGGACCTGCTGGACCCCCAGGAACGTGAGCCGCGCCTCCTCCGCCCCGCTGAGGATCCGCAGCGGCACGCCCAACTCCGCGCGGACCCGCCGCGCGAAGGCGGCGCCGTTGGCGGCCTCGCGGACGGCGCCGGTCGCCACCGCCTCGACGCGCCGGACGCGGCGCCGCGAGGCGATCGCCGCATAGCGCGCGAGGATCCGCATCGCGCGGCGCATGGCCGCGGCGGTCAACCGCCCCCGCGCCCATCCGTCATCGCCGAGCCGGACCGGCGCGCGGCGGTGGAGGCGCGGGACCCATCGTCCGGATGGATGGCGGCGGCCGATCACTAGATGGATGGAATTCGTGCCGACGTCGATGAGGCCGAGCAGGGGCATGGCGCGGGGCGGCCGGGGACTCGGCGGGGCGCGCCTCACACGCCGGTGAGGCGGTGTTTGATCGTCGCGCCCTTCACGAGGTAGTAGACGTCCTCGGCGATATTCGTGGCGTGGTCGGCCACGCGCTCGAGATGGCGCCCGATCAAGATCAGATCGATCGCCCGCGCGATCGTGTGCGGATCGCGGGTCATGTAGCCGAGCAGCTCCTGATACACCTGATCGTTGAGCCGGTCCACATCGTCGTCGCGGCGGCAGACGGCGCGCGCCAGCTCGGCGTCCTGCCGCACGAACCCGTCCAGCGCGTCTTTGAGCATCTGCTGGGCCAAGACCGCCATCGTCGGAATGTCGATCAACGGTTTCAGCAGCGGCTCGTTCAGCAAGTCCAGCGTTCGCTCGGCGATATTGACGCCTTGGTCGCCGACCCGCTCCAAATCGTTGACGATCTTGAAGCTCATGGCGATCGTCCGGAGGTCCCGCGCCTCCGGCTGATACCGGGCCATCAATCCCAGGCACGCGTCCTCGATGTCGACTTCCAGGCGGTTGATGGCCGCGTCTTCCTCGATGACGGCCTGGGCCAGCGCCGCGTGCCGATCGACCAACGCCTTGACCGCCTTGCCCACCGCCTGCTCGGCCATGCCGCCCATGGCGAGCAGCCGTTCGCGCAATTGCGTCAGTTCCGCGTCAAAATGTCGTTCCATCGCCCCCGCCCTCCTAGCCGAACCGCCCGGTGATATACGCCTCCGTCCGCGGATCTCGGGGATTCGTGAACAGGGCGCCGGTTGGCCCAAATTCGACCATCTCACCCAGGAACAGAAACCCAGTATAGTCCGAAATGCGGGCGGCCTGCTGCATATTGTGCGTGACCACCACGATGGTGTAGCGGGCCTTCAGCGCACGGATGAGCTCTTCCACTTTGCCGGTGGCAATGGGATCCAGCGCCGAACACGGCTCGTCCATCAGCAGCACGTCCGGCTGGACCGCCACCAGGCGCGCGATGCAAAGCCGCTGCTGCTGCTCCAGCGACAACCCGAGGGCGGAGTGGCGCAGCCGGTCTTTCAGGGTGTCCCACAACCCCACCGCGTGGAGACTCCGCTCCACGATCTCCGCCATGCCGGTCCTGGCCGCCAAGGCGTGCACGCGCGCGCCGAACGCCACGTTCTCGAACACCGAGAGCGGGAACGGGTTGGGCCGCTGGAACACCATGCCGACCCGCTTGCGCAGCGTAACCAGCGGCACCAACGGATCTCGGATATCGCGGCCGTCGAGCAGGATGCGGCCGCTAACCCGCGCTGATTCGATCAGATCGTTCATACGGTTGAAGCACCGCAGGAGGGTCGATTTGCCGCAGCCGGACGGGCCGATCAGCGCCGTCACTTGGCACGCCTGGATCACCATGTGGATCTGCTTGAGGGCATGGAAGTCGCCGTACCAGAGGTTGAGGTCGTGGACCTCAAGCACGGGGGGCGTCCCGGCGTCAGAGACGGCGCTCATCCAAACCGTCCCGTGAGGTAATCGTTCGTGCGCGAATCCCGGGGGGTCGTGAACATCACACCCGTGCGGTCCAGCTCAATCAGCTCGCCCATCAGAAAGAACGCGACGCGGTCGCTCACCCGGGCCGCCTGCTTCGTGTTGTTCGTGACGAGAACCATCGTGTAGCGGGATTTCAGCTGCACCATGGTTTCTTCGACCTTCGCCGTGGAGATCGGGTCCAGGCCCGAGCATGGCTCGTCGAAGAGGATCACCTCGGGCTCCATCGCCAGGGTCCGCGCAATGCACAACCGCTGCTGCTGCCCCCCCGAGAGCCGCATCGCGGGCAAGTCCAACCGGTCTTTCACCTCATCCCACAACGATGCGGCGCGCAAGCTCTGCTCCAGCAACTGGTCGAGCCGCCGCCGGTCACGGATCCCGCGCACGCGGGGGCCGTACACCACGTTCTCGCGGATGGACAATGGCAGAGGCAGGGGGAGGGCGAAGACGATCCCAACCCGGCAGCGGACCTGCTGGCTGTCGAGTCCCTGGTACAGGTCCTTCCCGTCCAGCCAGATGCGCCCCGCGCACCGGAACCGGGGATTGAGCTCGCCCATCCGGTTCAGGCTGCGCAGGAACGAGGTTTTGCCGCTGTTGGCCGGCCCGATGATGCCCAAGATCTCGCGCGGGAGGATGTCCAGCGTGATCGCGCGCAGCGCCTGCGTCGCCCCGTACCACACGGACCATTCCTGCGCCGCCATCTTGGCGTCGGAGGCTACCACTGGCGCCTCCGACGGAACCGTGCGCGGAGTACGACGGCGGACAGGTTCAAGGCCAGCACCAGGAGTACCAGGACGAGCGCGGTCCCGTATCGTTGCGTCTGCGGGATGTTCGGGATTTGCGTGGAGATGACATACAAGTGGTACGGCAGCACCATCGCCTGGTCGAACACCGACTGCGGCAGCCGCGGCAGATAAAACGCCGCCACCGTGAACAAAATCGGGGCCGTTTCCCCGGCGGCCCGGCTGATCCCCAAGATCGTCCCGGTCATGATCCCGGGGACGGCTAAGGGGAGGACGGTGTGGCGGACCGTCTGCCAACGGCTGGCCCCGAGCGAGTGGCTGACTTCCCGAAAACTCATCGGCACGCTGCGCAGCGCTTCCTCCGACGCCGTGATGATCACCGGCAGCGTCATGATCGCCAGCGTCAGCGCCCCGGCCAACAGCGACGTCCCGAAACGGCAAAAGATGACGAAGAGCCCCAACCCGAACAACCCGTAGACGACCGACGGGACGCCGGAGAGGTTCACGATCGCCAGCCGGACGAGGCGGGTCACCCAGGTATCGGCGGCGTATTCGGTCAGATAGATGGCCGACGCCACGCCCATCGGCAGGGCGAAGGCGATCGTCAACCCCACGAGCTCCAGGGTCCCGACGATGGCGGGAAAAATGCCGCCGGCGCGCATCCCCTTGGCCGGCATGGCGGTCAAAAATTCCCACGAGAGCCCCCCGGCGCCCCGCGCGAGGATGATGCCGACGACGACCAGCGACGTCACGGCCACGAGGCCGGTGGACAGGCCCAGCGCGACGAAGGCCACGCGCTGCACGGCGCGGGCCCGGCGCCAATGAGGGGTGGCGGCGGTGTTCTGCGCCGGACGCGTCCTCATCGCGCCCGTGTCCGGTGCAGGAAGAGATCGGCCACGAGGTTGATGCTGAACGAGATGGCGAAGAGCACGATGCCGATGGCGAACAGGGCGGAATAATGGTCGGATCCCCGGACCGTTTCCCCCATCTCTGCGGCAATGGTCGCGGTCAAGGTGCGGACCGGCTGAAGCAGGCTGTGCGGGATGACGGCGGCATTGCCGGTCAACATCATGACCGCCATCGTCTCGCCGATCACCCGCCCCACGCCGAGCATCACGGCCGCGACGATCCCCGAGGCGGCCGCCGGCAGCAGGACGCGGGTCATCATTTGCCATCGGGTGGCGCCCAGCGCCACGGCGGCCTCCCGATACCCGCGCGGGACGGCCGAGAGCGCGTCCTCCGTGATGCTGACGATGGTCGGCATCGCCATGAACGCCAAGGTGATGGATCCTGTCAGCGCGGTGAGGCCGGTGGGGAGGTGGAACGCCTGGCGAATGAGCGGGGCCAGCACGGTGACGCCGATAAACCCGAGCACGACACTGGGAATCGCCGCGAAGAGCTCGATGCCGGTTTTGAGCGCTTCCTTCGCCCAACCCTTGGCGATTTCCGAGATACAGAGGGCGCTCGCGATGCTCAACGGCACGGAGAGCAGCGCGGCCCCCCCGGTCACGAGGGCCGACCCGCAGAGGAGCGGGAGAATGCCGAACCGTGGCGGTTCGGAAATCGGATACCATCGCTGCCCGGCCAAGAAATCGCCGAGCGGGACCGTCTGGAAGACGGCCAGCCCCTCTTTCAGGAGGAACGCGAAAATCAGGACGACCATGACAATCGACGAGATCCCGCTGGCGCGAATGAGCTGTTCAATCACCCACTCGCGCGCCTGGCGCCACCGCATGGAGACGACCGCGCTCACCGCACGGGGACGAAATCCGTGTCCTGCACGATGCGCTGGCCGGCCGGGGACAGCACGAAGTCGAGGAACGCCTTCGCGACGCCCTGCAACTCACCGGCGGAGTACAAGAACAAGGGGCGGGCGATCGGATACGTGCCCGATCGGACGCTGTCGCCGGAGGGCGTCACGTAGGGACCCGCCGCGGTCTTCGCGACGGCCACCATGGCGTTCTTCAGATTCAGGTAGCCCATCCCGTAGTAGCCGATGGCGTCAGGGTTTGTCGTCACTTCATCGGCGATCGCCTGGGAAGACGGCATCAGGAGCGCGGCCGGCGCGAATTCATTCCCCGCCAACACGTGTTCTTTAAAATAGACGTGCGTGCCGGAATTCACTTCCCGCGACAGCAAGACCACCGCCTTGCGAGGCCCTCCCACCGCATCCCACGTGGTGATGGCGCCAGAAAACACGTCGGCCAGCTGCTGGACCGTCAGCTGCTGGACCGGGTTTTTGGGATGCACCGCCACCGCCAGCCCATCTCGGCCGACGATCCATTCTCTCGGGGCGTGCCCTTTGGCTCTCGCCTGCGTTCGTTCCTTGTCCGTCATCTGGCGGGACGTCGCCGCCACCTCGCAGGTGCCGCCGATGAGCGCCGCGATACCGGTCCCGGACCCGCCGCCGGTCACCGCGATGGTCACTTGGGGATGCTGCGCCATGAACGACTCCGCCCACGCCTGGCAGAGATTCACCATCGTGTCGGACCCTTTGATTTGCAGAGAGCCGCTCAGGTCATCCGCCGAGGCCGGCGAGGCCACCAGGCAGAGGCCCATCACCGCGGCCGCCCATCGGTTGACTGGTTGTAGACGTTGCATGGCCATCTCCATCGGGTTAAGCGTAGCGTCTCGTGGTCTGGATCATGTCAGGAAATTGTCAGGACCGTGTAAAACCCCCATCTTAGAACTTCACCTGCAGGTCGGCTTGGAGCGTGTCGGCGCGGTTCTGAGAGCCCGACACCTCATCGGTCCTCAGATACCTCAGCCCGACGTTCGCCGCCTTGTTGAGCCCCATCGTCACCCCCATGATGTGGCCCTGGTGGTTGGTGCCGCCGGTCCCGAAGTCGGAGTCGGTGAGCGCCCCGAACGTCGCGTCCGGCTCCAGCCGCTTGTAGTAGTAGAGGGCCTTCCAGCTCCCGAGTTTCTCCGTCACCTGGCCGTACTCCACGCCCGCTTGCCACGCCCCGCCGTCATCGTTGGCGGCCGTATTGTGCGTGTAGTCGCTGAGGAACTGCAACGGCTGATGAAACACCTTTGGCAGCGTCACTTTGTTCAGGATTGAGACGACGTCGTAGTCGTAGCGGAACCGGGCCGCGGCCGAGGCGCCGTCGGTCGAGTTGCCGGCCGGGGCGTTCGTCACGTCGTTCGTGCGCTTGGCTTCGATCGCCGTGAAATCATAGAACGCCACGGACGGCTGCCACGCCCAGCCCTCGCCGAACGGCAGGGCGACGTCCGCCCCCACCTGGCCGGCGAACAACCCCGGATCGCCGGCGTCGGCGTTGAGCTCGGAGATCTGGAACGCCCCGAGCGTGACGAACGGCCGGATCGTCCCTTCCCCCGGCAGTTGCCATTGCGCCACCGCCCCTTCCGGCGTCACGTCGCTGTCCCAGACGATGTCGGTCGTCTGGAACGGGTTCTCCATCTTCCCGCCGGTCAACGAGAGCCCTTTCAGCGGCGTGGTGTACTTCGCGTAGGCCTGGTCAATGAAGATCGCCTTTTTATCGAAGGTGTTGCTGAAGCTTTGGTTCGTGGACACTGGGTCGCCACTGGCCCCGGTCGCCAAGCGGACGCCGATCTCCACCGGCTCCACCGGCTTGGCCTTGAAGCCGAACCGCAGGCGGAACCGTTCACGGTTCCGGTCTTGCGCCGGCTCGCGGCGCTGCGTCTCGTGACGCAAGCGCAAGTCACCGCCCCACTTCACCTTGTCCAACCAGGAGCCGCCGGCCATCTTCTTCGCCGCATCCTTCGCCTCTCCCTCACGCGCCTTGGCCATCTTGGCCGCCTCCTCGGCCACCTCCTCGCGGATCTCCCGCGCGTCCTCGCGGGTCAGCACCCCCTTCTGCACCAGCTTGCGGATCAACACGTCCACCATCTCATCCTCCGACGCCCAGGCCGACGGCACGGCACTGGATGTGGCCAGCAGCATGGCGGTGATGACAGCCACCACACGCGTCATGGGATCTCCTGCTCGAGTTCATGCGTCATGCGACACCTCCCTGGTGTATGCGTCATCGTGTTCATTGAGACAAGTGTACGGAATCAGCGTCAGGCGGTGATGAGGGCCGTGTCAGGATTCTGTCAGTTGCGGGGGGCTACGCGAGTGGCAGGCGGAGCGTAAAACAGGAGCCGTGGCCAGGCCGGCTTTCGACGGAGACGGAGCCGCCGTGCGCCTCGGCCACGTGCTTGATGATGGACAGCCCCAAGCCGGTGCCGCCGGTCTCCCGGGAGCGGGCCTTGTCCACCCGGTAGAACCGCTCGAAGATCCGCGGCAGGTCGGCCGCCGGGATCCCCATCCCGGTGTCTTCGACCACGATGCGGCACGCTGGGCCGTCCGCGGCGGCGCGCACCATCACCCGCCCCTGCGGACGATTGTATTTGATGGCGTTCTCCAGGAGATTGCCGACCGCCTGCGTCAGTTGGTGCGGGTCGGCCGAGACCGTCAACGCCGGCTCCACCGCCTCCGCGGTCAGCGTGACGCCGCAGGTCGCGGCCAACGCCTGCTGCCGCGCCAGCTCCCGCGTCAGGAACTCGCCCACCGCGATCGGCCGCTTGGACCGGTCAATCGGCTTGGACTCGACCTGCGCCAGCGTCAGCAGATCGTCCACCAGCCGCCCGAGCCGCGCCGACTCCTCCGCGATCGCCTCAACAAACGACCGGTTGTGCCGGGGATCGCCCAGCGCCCCGTCGAGCAGCGTCTCGACCGCCCCGCGAATCGCCGTCAGCGGCGTCTTCAGCTCGTGCGAGACGTTCGCGACGAATTCCCGGCGGATCTGCTCCAAACGCTGCAGGTCGGTGATGTCGTGGAGCACCAACAGCGCCCCGCGGCCGTCGGGGGCCTGGCAACTCGTCGCGTGCACGCGCAAGCGGCGCTCGGCCGGGGCGTAGAGCGTGACATCGCCGGCGGCCGGCCCGCCGGTCGCCAGCGTCGTGTCGAGGAGCGCCTTGAGTTCGGGCTGCCGCACGACATCGGCAGCCGCCGCGGGCGTACGTCCCGGCGGGATCCCCAAGATCTCTCGGGCCGCCGGATTGATCACGAGGATCTCGCCGCGCGGGCCGATCGCCAGGACCCCCTCCACCATGCCGTGGAGGAGATCCTCCATTTGGCTGCGGCTGGTTTCCAAGGCGCGCGCCTGGTCCTGGAGCCGGGCTTCGACGGTCGGATCCGGGGCCTCGGCCGCCGCCCGTCGGCGGCGCCACATGACCCACGTCATGTGGCGTCCTCCTCCGGCATCCGGAACCGGTAGCCGGCGCCGGTCACCGTGAGAATCCGCTTGCCTTCCGGGCCGAGTTTCTGGCGCAGCTGGCTGATGTGGAGGTCCACGGTCCGGCTCTGGATCTCGACCGCCTGCTCGTACCCCCAGACGCGCTCCAGGAGCTGTGCCCGGGACAGCACGCGGCCGCGGGCCTCCACGAGCACCCGCAGCAACTCGAACTCTTTCGGGGTGAGCGTCGCCGACTTCTGCTTGACCTTGATCAACCGCCGCTCCCAATCCGCCTCCAGCCCGCCGCACCGCCAGGTCGCGGGCAGCTCCGGCCGCGCCGCGCGGCGCAGCACCGCCTTGACGCGCGCGGCCAGTTCCCGCGGGCTGAATGGCTTGGGGAGATAATCGTCGGCGCCGAGCTCCAACCCGACGACGCGGTCCGCCTCCTGCGTCTTCGCGGTGAGCATGATGATGGAGAGGGCGGCCGTGCGGGGATCGGCGCGCAGCTGCCGGCACACGTCGAGCCCGTCGACGCCGGGCAGCATGAGATCGAGCACCAACAGGTCGGGCGATTCCCGGCGGGCGGTGTCCAGCGCCTCCTGCCCGTCCTTGGCCACGCTCACCTGGTACCCTTCCTTTTCCAAGGTGTACGTCACGACCCGGGCGATATTCTTCTCGTCTTCCACCACGAGGATCTTGGCGCGCGGCGTCATCGCCTTTCCTTATACCACATTGTCCCCCCGCACCGCGCTACCAGCGGCCCCGGACGCCGCCCTCGACCGCCGTCTCCTCGAGCGCGCGGCGCAGCCGGATGAACGCCTCGCCCTGGCCGCGCCACAGCTCCCGCGTGAAGACCACCTCCAACCCAAGCGGCTGCCCACCGGGGGCGGTCAACGCGGCGGTGATGGCGCCGCGCGGCCCCGTCGAGTACTCGGCGCCGAACCGCAGGGCCCCCGCGCGCCCACCGCCCATCGGGAGCTCGAACGTCACCTCCAGGGTCCGCGAGACGCGCCAGGTGCCGAAGAACGTGAGGGTCTGCAGGCGCCGGCGGCCGGCCGCTTCCACGCCGAGTTGATAGCGAAGCTCGCCGGTCTTCGCGAGAATGGACGGGGTCTGGAACGTGCCGCGGAGCCGAAACGCGCCGCCGCGCCCGCCTTCGACGACGTAGGTGAGGCGGCGACGCTCCGAGAGCGCCCACGCCCCGGCGAACGTGAGGGTCTGCACCGGCGAGGGCCCGCCGGCCGACGACTGCCGGACGTGATAGCGGAGCTCATGGCGCCGCCCGAGGCCCCAGGCGCCATGCAGCGTGAGGCGATCGTACCGCCCCCCTTCCCGCTCGACGAAGAACGTCAGCCGGTTCATCGCGTCCACCTGCCAGCGGCCGCGCAGGGTGAGGGTGCGGCCGACGAGGTCGTCGCCGACCGTCTGGCCGGTGACCTGCAGGGTCAGGCCGGTGGACTCCGCGCCGACGAGGTCTCCGGTGAGCACGATCGTCCCTTCCCTCTTTCGGTGGCGGCGGTACTGGAGGGTGTGATACGGCGTCAACGCCCATGTCCCCTCAACCCGCTCGCCCGCGTGGAGAAGCTCGTTGAGCGAGGTCAGGCGCACTACGAGCCGTCGGCCGGCTTGGAGGATTTAGCGGGCGGCTTCGTGGACCCGGGCTTCTTCGGCGGGGCCGGCGGCGGGAGCAGGCGCTCGCGGAACGACGCCAGGGTAGAGGCCTCGATCGTCAGATACGTGCCATCCGGCAGCCGGCGCACGGTCATCGTCGCCGGGGGTGATGGCGCGCGGGGGGAGGCGGCGGGCTCTTCCAGCTCGACCGACGCGCCCTCGAGCGACGCGATGTGCCATCGCCACCGCGGCGTGAAACCCGCGGGGGGCGCGCCTGGGTCCATCACCTCGCGCGCGCGCGCGCCACGCAGCCCGTCCACCAACCCTTGCGCCTCGGCGTCGAACGGCGCGTGCCGCTCGCCCCGGACCACCCACGCCCCTTTCACCTGCTCGGCGAGCTCCAGATCCCGGACCCCCGACGCCGTGCGGAACAGCCGCAGGTCGGCCCACGGTTTCTGAGAGGGGGGATCCGTCGCCACCTCGCCCCAGACATCGGCCAGCTCGCCGAGCAAGTTCTGCTCGACCACGCAGACGATCTCGCGATCCCGAGGCCGGACCACGCTCATCCATGACGCCTTCGGGCTGCGGTTGATGACGAGATCGCAGACCACCTGGTCCCCCTGCCACACCACCAGGCGCAGCCCTTCCCCATCGCCGACGCGAAACGGCGAGAACCACTGCGCGCCGGTCGCCCGCACCTCGCCGGTCAGGCCGCGCACGATCCCGATCACCCGGCCGATCCGCTCCGGGTCGGCGGGGACCTGCCGCCATGACGTGATCTGCCAGCCGCGCTCAAGATCCCTCGCGAGCCGGACCTGCGGCTCGGACGTCGCGGGCCCGGCCGAGAATTCGATCCGGGTCACGGCGTCCGGGGACAGGGTGGCCGGCGCGAATCGGACGGGGCCTTCGCCGGCCGGCGTGACCGGCGCGCGCCCCGACAGCCAGCGGCCGAGGCCGATGAGCGCGCCCAGGATCACCACGAGGAGGAGCAGGCGCTGGCGTGTCATCGTCCCTTACCCTCGGGCGTACGCCTCGCGGACCCGGCGCCGCCACGCCGCGTGGGCCAGCGCGGCCGCGACGATGAGCCACGGCATCACCCCCAACGTCAACCCGCGGGCCCAGGCTTTGACGGACGGGGAGACGGTCGCCAGTGCCCGCGCGACCGGCTGTTTGTTCCGGATGCCCACGAGCTGCCCCCCCGAGACCAGCGTGTCCACGGCGTTCACGATGAACGGCAGATGGCCCCCCTCGCCGATCAATTGTTCCTTGAACATCTCGCTGCAGCCGGTCACGATCAATTGGCCCGGCTTCGGGGTGAGCGGCGCGCCGGGTCCAGCCGGGGCCGGCTTGTCCGAGGCCGCGGGGGTCTCGCTCGACCAGGCCGGCGCCGGGCGGCCGGCATACTGGTCCGCAAACGTCCCGCGCGCCCAGACCGCCAGCGGCTGCGGTCCCGCCACCGGCTTCGAGGGAGAGAAGGTGTCGTAGTCCGAGAGCGGGACCAGCCAGCTCTTCGGGCTGGAGGTGAACAACGTCGTGGTCGTCACGCCTTGGGCCTTCAGCGCGGCGTCCTGCAGGGTGAGCGCGCTGCCCCACAAGTACATGAGCGGCGGCAGTTGGCCGGTGATGCTGAGGGCGTGGTTCATCTGCGACTGGCCGACGAACACATGGATCGGGGCCTGGACCGGCACGGCGAACCCGAACGGGCCGCCGCCCATGGAGATCGTCAACAGGCGCGACTCCTGATCGAAGAGGATGTCCGGGCTGACCGCCACGCCCCAGCCGCTCAAGAGCGGGTCAAGCCCGATCACCTGCGGCTTCGGGATCGCGCCGACCCCGCGGCCCTGCTGCGCGTATTGGAATTGGTACCGCTGGGCCGCGACGAAGAGGGTGCCCCCCTCGACGAGGTAGCGATTGATCTCGTACCGCTGGCGGTCGTTCAGCTCGCCGGGATCGACGATGACCAGCGCGCGGGTGTCCGGCGGGATCGGCTCCTGCTCGGTGAGCCGGATCCGGGCGAAGCGATATCCTTCGCGCTGGAGGGCCGCCGCCAGGTACCGGTAGGCATCGTCGGTCAATGAATCTTGCGCATTCATGCCGAGCTGCTGCAACAGCTGCAGGACCTGGGGGTCCACGGCCTTCTGCGCGTAGGGGGCCAGGAGCGCCACTTGCGGGAGCGTCTCCAGCGTCATCCGGTAGATCCGGGACATCACCAGATATTCAAATTGATCGAGGGTGTCCGGCACGATCTGCGGGATGATCTCCTCGGGGCGGTCTCGATAGGCGATCGCCGCCGACGCGTAGATCAGCCGGACCCCGAGCTCGTCCGCCTCGATCGACTGGACTTGGAACGGGCGAATGCCCTTGCGGCCGAGCAGCTGCTCGCGGGACGGCCCCTCGTCGCCGGGCGGCTCGGCCATCGCCGCGCTGGCCTCCATGTGCGACACCGTGTAGTGGAGGTTTCCGCCGGAGGCCAGCCGCAGCTCTTCCAACGCATCCCGCACGTCCCGCTCCAGGGTCCGCATCGCCGTCGGCATCTTGTCCGGCGGCGAGAGGTAGAGCTTGACGGTCGCCGGCACCTCCAGCTGGCGCAGCAGCTGGCGCGTGGCGGGCGCCACCGTGTACGCCTTCGACGCGGTCCAATCCGCCCGGCCCAGCGGGAGCTGCTGCAGCACGCCGTGGGCGGCCACGGCGATCGCGACCCCGAGCCCGCACGCCATGGCGAACGTCACCCGCGCGCGGGGCCGCAGCCGGCCTTCCATCCACAGCCCGTTGAGGGCCAGGAAGACGCCGGCCAACAGGAGGAAGTACGCGACGTCGCGCCCGTCCACCACCCCTTTCTGAAACGCCGCCAGATGGCCGGCCACGCCGAGATGCTGCTGCAAGAATCCGCCGAGGCTGGGCCACCAGCCATCCACGGTCGAGGCGATGAACTCGGTCCCCAGGAGATAGAGACCCTGGCACGCGACCAAGCCGATGATGAACGCGACGATCTGCTCGCGGCAGAACCCGGAGATGAACTGCCCCAGCGCCAGGTACATGGCGCCCATGAGGAAGAGGCCGAGATACCCGGCGGCGATCGGGCCGGCGTCGGGCCGGCCCAGCAGCCACAACAGCGCCGGGAACGTCCAGGTCGACGCCAGCAGCAGGGCGAAGAACGCTGCGGCCGCCAGGAATTTGCCCAGGACCAGCGCCGACGGCTGCAGCGGCAGGCTCAGCAGCAGCTCGAGCGTGTTGAGCTGGCGGTCCTCCGCCCAGATCCGCATGCTGATGGCCGGCAGCACGACCGCCAGGATGAACGGCTGCAAATCGAAGAAGGCCCGCAGATCGAGGACTTTGATCAGGAAGAATTGGCTGATGAACAACCCGCCGCTCAACAACAGGTAGGCCACCGCCACGACTGCGGCGATCGGGGACCGCAGGTACGCCTGCAGCTCCCGGCGGAACAGCACCCCGGCGCCCCTGAGCGCGCCCGCCCTCATGCCGGCGGCCCCTTCAACCGGTGAATAAACGCCGCCTCCAGCGATGGGAATCCCTGCGTGAGGGCCGCGAGCGGCCCCTCGGCGACGATCCGCCCGGCATGAATGATCACGATCCGGTGGGCGATCGCCTCCGCCTCCTGAAGGATATGGGTGGAAAAGAGAATCGCCTTGGTCGGCGCCAGCGACGTGAGGAGCTCGCGGATCTCGATGATCTGGAGCGGGTCCAGTCCCGTCGTCGGCTCATCCAAGATGAGCACCTCGGGGTCGTGGAGCAGCGCCTGGGCCAGCCCGACGCGCTGGCGGTAGCCGCGCGACAGCTCGCCGATCGGCCGTTTCCACACCGGCCGCAACGCGCAGCGCTGGGCGACCCACGCCAGCCGGGTCTCGAGCGCCGCGCCGGTCATGCCGCGCACCCGGCCGGCGAACGCCACATACTCGTCCACCTGCATCTCGGTGTACAGCGGGACCTGCTCGGGCAGATAGCCGATCAGCCGGCGGGCGGCCAGTGGGTCGGCCTGCACGTCGTGGCCGCCGACGCGCGCGGCGCCGTCCGTCGGGGCGATCACCGTGGTCACGATCTTCATCACGGTGGATTTCCCCGCCCCGTTGGGGCCGAGGAAGCCGACGATCTCCCCGCGCCGGACCTGGAACGACACGTCGGTGAGCGCCACGGTAGTCCCGTAGCGCATGGAGAGCCGCTCGACGTCAACCATCGGGACGGCGGGGGTCATGGCCCGTGGCCGTTAATAGTCAACCCAGCGGTCCGGCTTGCCGTCGTGGTCGGTGTCGTCCTCAACCTTCACGACCTTGCCGCGCTCGAACCGGATCCATTCGTCCACGGTCCCGTCGAAATTGGTGTCCGCCTCGATCCGCGCGACGGTCGTCCCGCCCTCGTAATACTCCCAGCGGTCCGGCCGGCCGTCTTTGTTGGTGTCCACGGCCACGGTCTTGGGGACCAGCGCCTCGCCCTGGCTGTCGGCCGCCGCGCCGGCGGCCGGTTTCGTCGCCGCCGGGGGTTTCGCCTCGGCAAACACCGGCCCGGCCACCACGGCCATCATTCCCACCACGCCCCACCATCGGAAGTGCATTCGGCTCATCGGGTTCTCCTGTGTCTGTCGGCTTGCGGGACGGTCGCCACCCGGAGGTATTGAACCAAATTCCGGGCAGAGTTTCAAGCCGGGAACGCCGCCTCGATCAAATCCTGCAGGAGCCGGTTCACCATATGCCGGTCATCCTGACTGTCTGGATCAGGTACATCGCCAGCACCACGGACGACGCCGCCCCGTCAATCAGCGCAATCGCCGCCGGCTCATACGCCCGATCCTCCGCGTCCGCCACCCGCGCCGGCCCCCACAACAGCTCGGCCTTGGGCACCTCCGCCCACACCACCTGGACGGCCAGCAGGATCACAGCCGACACCTGGACAGCGAACCGGGTGATTCTCATTCAGACGTAGACTTGCCAATCACGAAACGGCCTCCGAGAACAACGCCTTGAAACGTTCTTTAACCCGTTCGAGGTCCCACGCAAAACCGGGGCCGGCTCCTACAAGGCCGCAGACGCACTCTTCGAAGCGACGTCCGCGCTCGTATTCATCATTGGCCTGGCGTTCCGTCACCCCCTCAGGGGTTGCGCTAACCTGTCCGCTCCTACCAAGCTCCACGTATAAGGCACACTGCTTGTCTCTGTCTCGATGGCCGTCGGCCACCGCTAACGCGCCTGTGTCATACTCAGGATTCTCGACCCAACACCATGATTTAGATTCCCACCTTCTTATTTTCTCGTGGCGCAACAGATTCATAGCGTCCGCCACACCGTCGGGAAATGGTGCCCGTCTTTTTTCGAGTCTCTGCTTATCAATCCGCCGCAGAAATTCGTCAGTATCAGGCGAGATATAATCGAGGACAATGCCAACGAGCTGTTTGCACCGATGGTCACGGGTTGCCCGCAAGAGGAGGGGTGTCCAAGGCAACGCCTCGATTGCGATCAAATACAGCAGGAACGCTTTTGCAGCTTCTTCTTGTGCCACCACCGAAAGATAGTACCGAGTTGCTTGGGGCTTCTCGAATCCAAGAAATTCCGTTTCATCAAGAAGGCGACGGCTGTTTTCGCAACAGCGCATGGCTGAAGCTAGAAATATCTCTTTGCCCATGTCCTACTCAAGAACCTTTCTGGCGTCTTGAATGGCCCCCGCTGCCGACCGTATTCGCTGAGCGTTCGGTGCATAATTCTTGGGTGCGTGGTGAGCATCATCGGCAACAACAAACGCGGCGGCGATCCGATCTACAAGCTCAGAGTTAACGCCGGCCTCAACAAAGACGGTGCGGACATTCTTACTGTTCATCTTGTGAGCGCTCGTAACGCGCCCCAGCTTTTCTTTCGCCACCTGCGAAGCTAGCTGACAAGCAGCAAGGCGAATTTCCTCTTCGCCTTGCTGCAATTGCACGGACGAGGCTGTTGGGTTGTTTGCAATCGCCAGGGCTTCTTGGAGCCGCTGGTCGATCGGTGACCAGTCCATGATTGCGATATTGGGTCCGTCCCTCGTGTACCCAGTCATCTCCATGTAAATCCCGTTTTGGGTTCGGCAACCATGGCGCACCTGTGTCGTCCAAGCGTTCTTGTGAGACAAAACCACGACCTGTCTATTATTGGTTCCGATGAGAGCTAGAATCACATCGATGAATCTGGTTTCGTGCTCATCATCCCAGGATTGGATCGGATCGTCGATGACCAGGAAACTCCATGGACCTGGAGATCGGATCGCGCTTGCGATGCTCACACACAAACCAAGCGCGTTTAGCTTGGACTCGCTGAGCGAAGAGATGGCGCTCGCAAGCTCTATCCCATAAGACTTTGCTTTCACAGATAGGCGGCGACTCTTGAAATCGCCGCCCTTGGTTCGGTCCATAGCGAATCCTGAGAAATGGACGTCCGGATCTCCCTGGGTCCGGATTTTATCGTACCATTTCATCACCTCGGCCGTTAAATCCGCGCTCATGGTAGTTTCCATTGTCTCCGCCAAAGTTTGCTCAGCATGTTTTTTCAAGTCCTTCAACCCGTCGAGCAAATCTCGAACACGCATAGCTCGTTCAATCGTCTCGCGCTTCTCAAGCAAATCGATGAGTAGTGATATCTCTGCAGTGCCAGCAAGCGAATCGACGGCTTGGCGGAATAGCTTGGCCGGGCCCGAAAGACTCGATTCAAGCGACACCGCTTGTCGAGCACAATCAGTTACGGTGGTGAGATATGACTGTAAGGTTCTGCCGAGGGCCTCTGCGTGGGCGATGTTTTCGCAATTCTCGCGTATCCCGACCTCGCATGTTGAAATTGCGCTCTCCACGTTGGCTGAGGCGGTGCGCAAGCGGTCCTGAAGCGCAGCGGCAGCTCCGGAGGTGGCACGAACAATCTCGGCAACTACCGTACCCTCGCCACCCAGAAGCTGGAAGACCTTCTGCGAATTTTCGGACTGCATCGATGCAACCAGGTTGCTCGTGCGGCGTTCTGAGAGTCTCGCGTGCTCTGTGAGTGCTTCCCTGACATTCAAAAGAGTTTGGGTCACATGAGAGCGGCTTTGCGCGCGCACGACGCCCTTGTCAATTTCAGTCAGACACGAAGCATGACGTTGGTGAATGTCTCGCCGTCGTTCGTCATCCAGCGTTTGTCTACAAAGCGGACATGGGTTCGGACTCTCCTTGAGTAGCTCAACGCCGAGGCTCAAAAGGTCCGCTTCTTTTTGCAACTTCGCCATGGCGCCTTGAATACACAGTTGCCCATAGTCATTGAGGAATGAGGCGTCCAACGACGTCGAGAGCGTATCACGAGCAAGATTCAGCTGATTCTCCTCTGTCTGAGAATAAGCGTGGAGGGCGACATCGCCGGAATAAATCTTGGCTGCCGCTTCGGCACGCGCCGCGATGAGCTTCGGCACTCGTTGCTGAGCCGTGCCTTCACTTCCAAGAAGCGCATCGGCTCGAGCTTCGATAAGGGTATGGGCATCCGCCGATCTCTCAGCTTCCCGCTTGAGGTTCGCCGCGATCTTCTTCAGTTCAGGTATCGACGCAAGTTTCGCTTCTAGAGAAGCCCACTCTTTCAAGGCGTGTTGGCCCTCTGGTGGAAGACTTGCTGTCGGTTTGGTGCAGAGGCTAAGGATGGCTTGGAACGTGCCGTCCACTTCGGTAAGGCCCAGGAGTCGGGCAAAACCTTGGAATCTCTCTGACGGAGGAACGAGCAGGAGGTATTTCAGGGCGTGCTGGAGAACAAACGGTCTGGCAACAGCGAGTAGCTCTGCTTGATGCGGCCATGTCGTGACAAACGCATTATTGATGAACCGACGTATTATCCCACTGGTATCGAGCTCGATCCGCCATTGTTGTTCAACGTCTTCCGCCACAATAAACGTGGCTTCGATATACGCTGGTCTGTCTGCGGGAAAATGGCGATTGCGGTACGAGTCCCGGTACTCCTCTTTCGAGGCGACCGCCGCTTCCACTTTGGAGGTGGCCCCATAGATTAGGAACTCGAGTGCTTCAGAAATACTGGTTTTGCCATGGCTATTGGGCGCGGAGATCACTGTGAGTTTCTTATGGAAGTCGATAGTCCGCTCGGCATTGAATCCTCGGAATCCGGCGATTGTAAGTTGTCTAAGCTTCATTGATGATCTCGGCGATTATCTTTCGTAGCTCCGTTTCGAGAGCATCCGCAGGATTTGCCTGCCGGCACGCCTTTAATAAACGGCGGTGCGCTGGATTGGTGGTTTTGCGCTCGACCGCCTGGAGAAATTTCTCGAGGGTGGATTGGGGCGTAACGAGTGGCGTTGGTTCTGTCGGTGTCAGGTTCATGGCTGCATCCAGATGCTCCGAATCCATTCCCACGCTCGCTTCAGACCTGGAGGCGCTGGACGGCGCGGACGACGTCGTTTCTTAGCCGGCACAAAGAAGGCCTTGGACTCGTCGAAATCCTTGACGACGTCCCTGCCCTTGGCGATCAGCTCTTCGTCAACTTCCTGCTCAAGTGGCGTGCGCGGTCGTCTCATGGCTCAGTCCAGATGCTCCCGGATCCACTCCCACGCCTTGGGAGGGAGCCATCCGTTGCGTGGCATCCCCGGCGCGAGCTTCAGAATCAGGAAGGAGTCGTTCTCGTCAATCCTGGAGCGGATGCGAGTCTGCCAGGTCTCCAACGGCTCCTCGCTGGCCACCAGCCACAGCGATTCCAGGTAATGCCACCAACTGGAGGCGGACTTCAACCCTTCATAGAGGGTGGCGTAGTCTTTGCCAGGGATCAGCAGATCGTAGCTCACGAGATAGATGTTCACGACGGTTCTTCCGTCTTCGGCGTCCGTTCCGCCGCATCCCGCGACAAGGGCTGCGAGTCCTGACCATACGACGCAGGGGGCGACCATCGCTGCAGCTCGATGTGTCCCAACAGATAGGTGAACACGAAGGCGGGAATCCGGAAGATGGCGCGCTCCGTGTCGTCGGGCCCGAAATCCTGGGGATTCCTCGTCACCAACAGCGCCTGCGCCGGGGCCACCGCACTGCGCACCAATTCCATGAGCCCCTCTTTCACCCCGAGGTGCGGATTCTGCCGGTACTTCACCTCCACCGCCAACTGCCGGCCGTCCGGAAACGCCGCGATCACGTCCACCTCTTTATCGCCCCGCGGACTTCGCCAGTACCCAAAGCGCGGCTGCTCGGGATAATAAAACGCGTAGAGGTGTTTGTACACGCAACCCTCGATCAGCGCCCCCAGCTCGGCCTCGTGCTGGAACAGCCCGTCCCCTCGAAGGATCACGGCATTGCGCAGGGAGGGGTCCGCCACGTATATCTTCTGCCGGGGTTTGAGGGACTTCTTCCCGGTCAGTTTCGCGGAGGGAAGTCGGTAGATCAGATGGGCGTCCTCCAGCCGCCGCAGGTGGTGTTCGACGGTCCCGGCGGAGACGTGCTGCATCTCTTTGGCGAGCGTGCTCTTCTCAACGATCCCTCCGGAATTGAAGCAGAGGTACACGAAGATCTGGTCTATCTGGCCCAGGCGCCGAGCCCCGTAGAGGTGCGCCATGTCGCGCTTGAGGGCTTTGTCGAGGACATCCTCCCGCAAAAGCCGCTGGGCCATGCCCAATGACACCTTCTCAGACACGAACGCCGGAAATCCTCCCTGCAGCAGGTACCGGTTGAATTCCCGCTGGAGTGGGAGGCACGCGGACACGATCGCTTCTCGCCCTCTGGCATCCAGGCCGACGAGAGATTCGAGCGTGAGCGTGGCGGGCAACGTCGGGGGCCTCAACTCCCGCAGGTGCACATATTCGTAGAACGACAGGGTGGGGACATGGACGGACGTCCATCGGCCGACGCCGGATTCGTGCTGTTTGGTGTCCCGCAACAGGACGGCCGCGGACCCGGTGGCGGCCATCCGCGCCCGCGGATAGTCTCGGAGGGCCGTCATGAGGGCGCGGCTCCACTCCGTGGTGTAATGAATCTCGTCCATCAGGATCAGCGTCTGCTCATCAATCGTCTCCACGTTCTTTTCGTAGAGATTGAGGATCTCGTTCAAGCTGGCTTGCGTCAGGGTGAGATCTTCAAACGTGACGTACAGAATTTTCTTCGGCGGCGTGCCGCGCTCGATCGCCGCCTGCGCCAGCTGATGCAACAAGACCGTTTTCCCGACCCTTCGCGCGCCGGAGAGCAGGACGGCCCGCTTGAGTTCCGGATGATGCAGGAAAGTCTGCACTTCATAGAACGCCAGCCGCTTGAACGGTGGCGCCAGATCGTCAGACACCTTGCCCCGTTGCCACCAATGGTTTTGACGGCGCAACACTTCAAGTATCTGGGTTTCAGAAATCAGCATGGTCTGTCACCTATTGTGTTTCATACACGATAAATATACACTATACTAT
>JACQRF010000034.1 GCA_016206635.1 Candidatus Omnitrophota bacterium | reverse complement strand
TCGACGTCCAGCTCATCGGCGGCGTCTTCCTGCACCGCGGCAAGATCGCCGAGATGAAGACCGGCGAGGGCAAGACGCTCGTCGCCACCCTGCCGGCCTACCTGAACGCGCTCCAAGGCAAGGGTGTGCACATCGTCACGGTCAACGACTACCTGGCCCGGCGCGACTCGGAGTGGATGGGGCGCATCTACCGGTTTCTGGGCATGAGCGTCGGCGTGATTCAGCACGAGCTGACCGACGCCGAGCGGCAGGTCGCGTACGGCTGCGACATCACCTACGGCACGAACAACGAGCTCGGGTTTGACTATCTCCGCGACAATATGAAGTACCGCCTCGAGGACATGGTCCAGCGGCGGTTCCACTACGCGATCGTCGACGAGGTGGACTCGATCCTCGTGGACGAGGCACGGACCCCGCTCATCATCTCCGGGCCGGCGGAGGAGTCGACGGAGCTCTATTACCGGATCGACCGGATCATCCCGCAGCTCGTCAAGGACGCCGACTATCAGGTGGATGAGAAGGCGCACGCCGCCAGCCTGACGGAGGACGGCGTCCACACGGCGGAACGGCTCCTCGGCGTGGACACTCTCTACGAGGACCGGCACATGGCGCTCGTGCACCACGTCACGCAGGCCCTGCGGGCGCACACCCTGTACCGCCGCGACGTGGAGTACATGCTCAAGGACGGCGAAGTCGTCATCGTGGACGAATTCACCGGGCGGCTGATGCCCGGCCGGCGGTGGTCCGACGGGCTGCACCAGGCGGTCGAGGCGAAGGAGGGCGTCAAGATCGCGCGGGAGAACCAAACGCTGGCGACCATCACCTTCCAGAACTTTTTCCGGATGTATGACAAGCTGGCGGGGATGACCGGCACCGCCTCGACGGAGGCGGCCGAGTTCGAGGAGATCTACAAGCTCGAGGTGGTCACGATCCCGACGAACCGCCCGCTCATCCGGGTCAACCATCCCGACCAGGTCTACCGGACGCAGAAGGAGAAATTCACCGCCGTCGTTGAGGAAATCGCCCAGCTTCATGAGAAAGGCCAGCCGGTCCTCGTCGGCACCATCTCGATCGAGAAATCGGAGCGGTTGAGCGAGCTGCTCAAGCGCCGGCAGATCCCGCACCAGGTGCTCAACGCCCGATACCACGAGCTGGAGGCGGCGATCGTCGCGCAGGCGGGGCGGTTTCAGGGGGTGACGATCGCCACCAACATGGCGGGCCGCGGCACCGACATTTTGCTCGGCGGCAACGCGCAGTTCCTGCTCGCGCAGGAGCTGCAGCGCCGTGAGGGATTGTCCCCCGCCACAAGGATCGGCGGGCAGGCCTCGGGGACCGTCCCTTCGGCACATCAGGATCGTTCGCTCGAGACGCAGCTCCTCGCCCAATTGACGAAGCAGGTCGAGGAGGAGCACGCCAAGGTCGTCGCCGTCGGGGGCCTCCATGTCCTCGGGACGGAGCGGCACGAGTCGCGGCGCATCGACAACCAGCTCCGCGGCCGGTCGGGCCGGCAGGGCGATCCCGGCTCGAGCCGGTTCTACCTGTCGCTTGAGGACGACCTCATGCGGATCTTCGGCAGCGACCGCGTGGCGGCGATCATGCAGCGGCTCGGGATGCAGGAGGGCGAGGTGATCGAGCACCCGATTGTCACCAAATCCATCGAGATCGCCCAGAAGCGGGTCGAGCTGCAGAACTTCGAGATCCGCAAACAGCTCCTGAAATACGATGATGTCATGAACCGCCAGCGGGAAGTGATCTACGCCGAGCGGCGGCGCGTCCTCGACGGCCGGCGGCTCAAGGGGCGGGTGCTCCAGATGCTCGAGGAGTTGTTGGAGGACGCCGTGGCCACGCACGCCGGCGAATCCATCCCGCCGGACGAGTGGGATCTCAAGGGGCTGCGGGAGGCGCTGGCCGCGTCGTGGGGCGTGGATGTCGGGGCGCTCGAGGCGGCGACCGATCGCGCCGACCTCGTGGGGCGGCTGCGCTCCGCCGCCCAGGCCGCGTATGACGCGAAAGAGCAGGCGGTCGGCGCTGAGATGATGCGGCAGATCGAGCGGACCGTGCTGCTGCAGACGATCGACGCCAAATGGAAAGACCATCTCTACGCGATGGACCATCTGCGCGAGGGCATCCACCTGCGCGCTTACGGCCAGTCGGATCCGCTGGTGGAATATCAGCATGAGGCCTACCGGATGTTCACCGATCTGGTGGCGTCGGTCAAAGGGGAGGCGGTGGAATTCATCTTCCGACTGCAGGCAGTGCGGGCGGAGGCGCCGTCGCGCGTGTTCCAGCCGCAGCAGTTCCTGCACCCGGACCCGACCACGCCGGCTGCCCCGCAGGAAAAGGGACTGTCCCCTGCCTGCCGGCAGGCAGGCCGCAAGGGGACTGTCCCTTTTCCGTTTTCCGATGGGGATCGTCGGGGGGCGTCCCCGCTGGCCCCGGCCTCACCCCCCGTCCCGCTCCGCCGCGAGAGTCCGAAGGTGGGACGGAATGACCCATGTCCTTGCGGATCGGGCAAAAAATACAAAAAGTGTCATGGCCCATAACCGTCACTGCGACCAAAGGAGCTGACGAGATGACGCATCGAATGCTGCAGCGTGTGGGCGAGGGGTGCTTGGTCGTTGCCTTGGTCGTCATCGGGAGCGTCGCGGGTGCGGAGGAGCCGTCCGGGATGTACGATAGCGGCCCGCAGCGCCCCACCCCCTCTGCCGACCGCCGATCGTCGTCGAAACCCGAGCGCCCGGACATGGGGCCGATGATGGACGACATGATGCAGCAAGGCATCCGGCATATGGCCGCAGGCATGGCGGTGTTCGCGCGGGCGTACTATCTCGCGTTGATGGATCAAGGGTTTTCCCCGGAGGAGGCCCTCAAACTCGTGGAAGCCGCGGGATTGCCGCCCAGCGGATCTCGGTTCTGACGATCGCCCGCCACGTGCCGGCCGCGCCACGGGACGCGAGGTGGCAGGCAAGCCACCGGGGGGTTGTCCCTGTCGTGTTGTCGGCGCTGCTGCTCGTCCTCGCCTATCCCCCCTATGACCTCGGCCTCCTCGGGCTCGTCGCGCTCATCCCGTGGCTGCGGTATTTAGGGACTGTCCCCTGCCTGCCGGCAGGCAGGCCGCAAGGGGACTGTCCCTATCGTCGTAGTTGGTGGTCTGGATACGCGCTCGGCCTCCTGTATTTCGGCGGGACCATGTGGTGGCTGGGCTATGTGACGATCACCGGCGCGCTCGTCCTCGTGGCCTACCTCGCCTGTTATCCCGCCGCGTTCGGGGCCTTCGCGGTGTGGGCGTTGCGTCAGGGGGCGGGGGCGCCCCTCGGCCGATCGGCCGAGGGG